>NZ_JBELKF010000139.1:0-5583 GCF_042089775.1 Palleronia sp. | reverse complement strand
TCGAAAGTCAGCGCCTCGGCTGTCAACTCCACCAGTTCCGGCATTGCTTGGGCAAAGCTTTGGATACCGGCAGAACGCTCGCCTTGGATCTGTTTGAAATGATCGACCCAAGCCGCTTTTGCGAGTTCATTCATTCCCCCGATCACACGCCCAGGCGTCCAGATGGGGTTCTTGTAGCGCCGGGCGCAGCGGTAGGATTTGTGGTCCTTTGCACGCGGATAGCTGACCTGTTGATACGGTGTGCGCGTTAGGTCAAAGGCGATCGCAGCGGCGCTCGGACTGAGCCCGGCCTCTTGGCGCAGGTACTCGGCAGCGTCCTTGCTCGCCCACCTCAGCGACAGCGGTCGCTGGTTATCTAGAAACTCCACTCAGAGCCGTTCCTTGCCTTGGGCGCGGTAGTGAACGGTCTTGCAGGAGGCAGGCCGTTGGCCTAAACTCTCCATGTCACAGGCTGCAAGTCCGCGCATTCCACCGGCATTGTTGCTATCAAGAAGCCCGTAGTCGTTGGTAGCGCTGCGGGCTTCGCTCGTTGTGGCTCACGCCACGGTGATGACGATACTGCCAGAAATTGCGCACGGCAAGCGTCCCACCCACTACCTGTTCCGTCTTCCGCCTCAAGATCGCCGCGCGCCGAACCACTTTGCCCACCAGCCGGGCGAGGTCGCCGTTTCCTCGGGCTTCGGCAGCAGCTTCATCACGTCATCCAGCATCCGCTTGCGTTCCTCGGCCACAGCCTGCGCCGCCGCTAGATCGCGCTCGGCTTGGATGCGATCGCGCTCCACTTCGTCCTTCTGCGCCCGCACCTGGTCGAGTTCGGCCCTGATCGCTTCAAGCTCTTTGGCATGTTTGGCTGACAAGTCCTCAATATCGCTGGATTTTAGCACGGCAAGCCCCTGTTCGGGTGCCAAATCCTTGGCGGTGTCAACGGCTGGCAAATTGCCACGGGGCTGATAGAGGCGAGCCAGTTCCGACTGGTCGATTTGCCAGACGTCCTGAGAGCCTTTACGGATCCGTTCCCCTGATATTGTGCCGTCTCGGAGCGCCTTTTGCAGGGTTGGCCGGGAAACGTTGAAAGCCTTGGCAGCCTGCGAGACGCTCAGTTTCGACATGGAAAGCCCCTTATCACATTGCCGTGTAAGAGCCTGTCACCTTGCCTGCTCTTTGCCATGCAGCTTGGCGCGGCAAGGGTGACGTGTCGAGTGGATCGCAGCGGAAGGGCCGTGCAAGCGTGGTGTTGATGCCGTCCACTCGCGCAGGATGCGTGGTTTGGCGCACTAGGGGCATTATGTCTTCGAGATTGCGGGGAATGACGGTCGCGCATAGGTTGCTTACCAGTAGCCCCCGAATGGACGTGGAAGCATGGAAACTATCGAAGACCTGAAACAGATGCGGGCCGAACTCGTCGCTCGCCGGGTCAAGGACGCCTACCTTGTATCGGCATATAATCATGAAAGGCTTGCCAAATTGGCTGACCTTCAAGCCTCGATTGCGGCACTTGATGCGGTAATTGCATCTGGGGAAACGCCTCCCGAGGGTGAGGGGCCGGTAGGATTCTTTACGATCTAATAAAAAGCGCCCGCGCGGATGACCGGCGGGCGCTTTCTAAGCTGAAGGGGGCAGTGTTACTGCCGGTCTTCCACGGCACTCACCACGTCGCCAAGCGCCCCCATGGTGTACTCGATGGACATGACCAAGAGGTCACGCAGATCGGCGGGCATGGGCGCATCGGGTGAGAGCTGCTGCACCTCGAAGCGAAGGTGAGCGAGGCCGCTTTGAGCCGTGGCGGCCTTGGCGCAGGCAAGATCCAGATCGGCCATCACACTGCCTCCTGAAGGGCGCGCAGACGCTGGCGGATTTCGCGATCCCGGTCGCGGCAACCGATGGCCAGATCACGGCCCTTGCTCGCAATCGACCAGAAGGCTTGGCAATCCTGCCGGTCGAGGTCTTCGCCCTTGCCTAAGGCAAAGCAGAGCATGTCGAGCGCCCAGACGATCTCTTCCATGGGTTCGTCGATCTTGATCGTCGGCGAGGCGTTCAACGCCTTGAATGCGTCACGGATGGCCGTCTTGGCATCTTTCGAGAAAGCCGCCTCTTGGTCTTCGCCCCGCATACGATAGGCTTCCACAGCAAGAAGGCGGAAGTCTTCATGGTGAAGATCCTTCAGCTTCTCGACGGCCTCTTCGGGCAGGTCAGACAGGCTCAGGCGGTTGGTTTGTGCAATCATTCGATACTCACTGGTTCGGCTTCTCACAGCCATCGCCGGTGTCGGACCGGCGGCCGGGGGGTGAGAACCTGCCAGTGAGACAGGTCGAACGCTTTTGGGGTCGCCCCTTGGACAGCACGTTCGCCCCCGGCCTGAAGCCGTACTTCGCCGATCCTTCCCGACCGGGAAAGGCAAATCTGTCCAAGACGTTAGGTCATCACTGGTTCGCGGGTTCTCACACCCAAGCCGGAACATGCACAGCGTGAACATACGCCGCAAGTGCTATCTGCGCGCGAGCTGCTAATACTTTTGGGGAGGGGTCGTAAGTCCTTGTTTACGTATATACGTAACTGCGCATTGATGCATTTATGTCACTGATAACGTTATCAGTGAGGATCGCGCCCACTGTGTTCGGACACAGTGAGGTCCGTTTCACGAGGGAACGGGCCTCACTATCCAAGATGGAAAGTGACTGCGGATTTCCGCAGTGAGGCTGACTGTGAACCGTTCACAGTGACAGCGCGCGGGTCACTTGAAGCGGATGCAAGTGAGCGGGGCCGGTGCAGCATCCCACTGCCCCCGGCCCCATGACTGCCCCCGGTTCAAAGCCGTGGCGGTCTGCATCGCGCCCCCGAGGTTAAAGGGCCATGCCGTGACGGGGTTTCGGCTGTCTCTCAATGCCGGGTACTCGCCGTCTGATCCCAGATGCTTCGCGGCAGAACAGGCCGCAGGGCGCATCCATGCCCTAACTCGGCCCGCCTTCGGTCTCGGCCAGAAACGTGAGCGTCTGCCGATCGTCGGAGAGGCGGGGTTGTTCCTTGATGTCGAAACTGCGCCCAGCGATCACGCATCGCATGGCCGGGGCAATGGTCGCGGTCTCGGCATCGTGGCGAATGGTGATGATCGCCGGTTGCCGGGATACCAGACGGGCCGCGATGACGGTTTCGCCACCGCGCAGAAAGCGGACATGGCACCAGCGCGTGAAGCGGTCGACCCACGCGCCATAAGTGTTGCCGAACCCGTCGTCGACTTCCTCGCGCACCTGGAACAAGGCCCGCGAAGTCATCCGCCCCGCCGTCATTTGTCGGCCTTTTCCAGCGCTGTCAGCGTGAAGCACTCGCGTTTCATCTTGCTGCCATCGAACCAGACGCAAATCGGGCCGCGATATTCGCTATCGCCTTCGTAGGTCATTACAGGCCCGCCGGATTTGAGCCGCACCAGGTCGCCGGGTTTTAGATCTTCTGCCATCAGTCCTGCCAATCAATGAAGTTGAGCGCATCGCCCACGGTGTTGCCGTCTAGCCCGGCCTCTTTCGCTTCGGCCATTGCCTTGATCATCGTCGCCAGCGCGCGCGCCTTGCCGCCGTGGTCGAACGCCTGCATCGGCCTCACCACGTCAATTGCGATCTTGCCGCCCAGCTTCTCCGCTGCTTCCTCGGCCATGATGTTAGCGATCGGTTGCAGCACCAGCTGGGCGAGATGCCGTTGCGCCTCGCGTACCATCGGGCCGGTCGTGTTCGCATTCATCAGGCCGGGCAGGACGCCAAACGTGCCGTAGATCGCGCCCTTCGCGTCGGTCAGCAGCCTGTCGGCCAGCGTTCTTTGCAGGTCGGGCGACAGCTGATCCGGGGATTTGCCGATCTGCGGGTTCATGCCCGCTGCCGTTGCCTGCGCCACGCCCTCGATCACAAGCGCCGCGCCACGCCGTCCGCGAAAGGCCGATCGCAGCTGATCCATATCTTCGGCGCTGCCCTCGGGAAGCGGGACGATCTGCGAGCCGATCGGGGCCTCGCGGAATACGTCACGCAATGCCGTTTCCAGTTCGTGCAGCAACTGGGCCGAGAGAGGCGCGCGCCGTAGTGGGGCCGTGCCGGTCCAGGGTGCTGCCGCGTCGGAGCCGATGCGGAAATGCAGAACCTCTGCCGCCAGCACGGTTTCCGATCGTGCGCCGCCCGCTTCGGGCAGGCTGAGACGATAGGCACGGGGTTCGCCGTCGCGGGTCGACACGTCCCAATCCACCGCCGGAATAAGCCGGTCGCGGATCAGGAATATAGCCTCGCCCCTGAGCGCCAGAGAGCGCGCGCACAGCGCCATGTTGCGCCGGGTCAGTAGGTCGGTGCCGGTTACGTCTGCCAGCGACAGGCCGCTTTCCCAAAGGCTCACCGACGATTGCACCGCCGCCGTCATTTCACCCATAGCCGAGGCCCCGGTGATCCAGCTTTCGCGCGCAGACATGATCTGCGCCGTGTAGCCGGTGCCAGCGGATCGCGTCTCGGCAGGCTTGCGCCGGAATGCGTCTAGGATGCCCATCAGAACCTCCACCGATTGAGAGGATGCACAGCGCCGCGATAGGGTTGCCGATCCTGGTGCGTTTCCCAGGATCGCGCCTCGATCTGCGCTTGCGGGTA
Organism: Palleronia sp.; assembly: GCF_042089775.1. NCBI lineage: Bacteria > Pseudomonadati > Pseudomonadota > Alphaproteobacteria > Rhodobacterales > Roseobacteraceae > Palleronia > Palleronia sp. The sequence goes on along the minus strand of NZ_JBELKF010000139.1, from coordinate 973 downwards.
TGCGGGCCGGGTGACGGCTGAGAGTTCAAACAGCGCCGCCGCCGTCACGGTGCGAACCATCTCAGCGCCCCGCCGCTCGATCTTCTCGCCGCCGGGCGGGACACGGAAGCCGGGCGACAGGCCACGGATCAACCCGGAGCCATGCGCCGCGAGGAAGTCGCGCGCCCAGCTCGTGCCGTTGTCGATCGTCGCCTCGATCCGCAATGCGTCGTCGTCGTCGATCAGTTGCAAGGTGCCAGCCGCCCGCGAGGCGAGAGGCCGGTTGAAGTCGTGGCCGGCCAGCAGGTGAATGTCTTCGCCCGCCTCGATCCGATCCGCGAAGGCCCGCGAGGCGACGACTTCACGCCGCCCCGGTGCCAGCTCGGTTTCCGCGCCATAGGGGAACGTCGCCCGGAGACGGGATTGCCCGCCATCGCTGCGTAGTTCCAGCGCGCCGAGAGACGCCCCCCACAGCATCAGACTGCCCCGATGCCGGTCAGGATGCGGATCTGCGAGCCGCGCGCCACGGTCGTGTCAGCCGTGACAAGGCCAGTGAGCCGCAGCCCGCCCGACTGAGCGTCGGAATACGGATCGCGGATCATGTCGACGCCGCCCCAGAGGCCGAGGAAGGCCGGGGGGATGCCGCCCGCCGAGGTCGTCAGGATCGCGGTGCCAGCGTCCAGTTGGTTCGCCAGCGCGATGTTGCCCGCCGGGACATGCTTCGTCAGGCGGTCCCATTCGGAAACCGCGGTGCCGGACACCAGTGCGTCGTCCAGTTCGGCCCAGATTTCCGGGTCAAAGCCGATGTTGACGCCCGAAGCCGCGTTGATCGCGTTCGCCTGCATGAAGGCCACGATCTCGGTGCGGAACGCCGCCCAGGTCGCAGCCGCGCCGACAGCGGACGAGGTGATGCCGTAGGACGCCGCGCCGGGGAAGATGCCCAAAGGCTCACAGCACGCGCCGCAGCCCAGCAGAACCGCGCGCTCGACAACGG
>NZ_JBELKF010000138.1:0-5594 GCF_042089775.1 Palleronia sp. | reverse complement strand
ATCACTTCGATCCGCCTCTGGCTCCGCCATTTGTCAACATGACCTAGCGGCTGGCTCAATGGGATACTTTTTGTCGGCTTGGCTGGACCGGAACTTCGACTTGCCGGAGCCACAGATTCCTGACGCCCTAATGGGTGCGGACCCGGAGATCGCAGCGGCTGAGCTGCGGTCTCGTTGGGGTCTGGATCTTCGGCCGGTGGAATCGATGGTCCACTTGTTGGAGAGCAAAGGAGTGCGGGTGTTCTCGCTAAGCGAGGATACATCTCGGTTGAATGCTTACGCGACTTGGCTCGCGATCGTTCCGATGGTCTTTCTGGACACCTTCAAAAGCGCCGAGGCTAGCCGCTTTGACGCTGCTCACGAGCTCGGCCACTTAGTCTTGCATCGAGACCTCGCCGAGAGTGATGAGAACGAAGACGAAGCAAACAGGTTCGCTGCGGCGTTCTTGATGCCGCGCCAGGATATCATCGCGCACCGTGTCTATCCGACGCTGCCGAAGCTGGTCGCGGCGAAGAAGCGGTGGCGGGTCGCTTTGTCGGCTTTGGTGCGCAGGTATAAGGACACTGGCCTTATAGGCGAGGATCGGGCGCGGTTTCTGTACATCCAGATGTCGCGTCGCGGCTACATGAAAAACGAACCCAGTCCGATCGAACGAGAGACCAGCGCCGTTTGGGAGCAAGTTCTACAAGAGCTTTGGAGAGAGCGCTCTGGCCGGGAGCGCATCGTGTCGGAAATCTGTATTCCTATCGAGATCGTATCATCGTCGACCTTTTCAGGCGCACAATTTCCGCAGGCTTCTGGGTTTGGGAAGGGTGAAGGCGGCTTGCGGGTCGTGGGTTAGACGCGTCGATCGAATCCAGTTCGCTTGCTGCAGGTTTCGGTGTCCGATACTGCAGATTCCAGTGTCGCGCTACAACAGTCGCGCTACAACAGCACTGGCAGATTGCGCACCGCGGCCTAAACCTGAGGGAACAGAGCTACGGTGCATCATGATCCAGGAATTCAAGGACTTCATCGCCAAGGGCAACGTCATTGACCTTGCCGTCGGGATCATCATCGGTGCAGCGTTCACCGCCATCGTGCAAAGCCTTGTAAGTGACATCATCAATCCGCTGATCGGGCTCATCCTCGGGGGGATCGACTTCACCTCGATGTATGTCGTCCTTTCTGGCGAGGTGCCGGCGGGCGCTGGCCTCGACACGGCGCGCGAGGCGGGTGCGGCGATCTTCGCCTATGGCGCCTTCGTCACCGCGGTGATCAACTTCTTCATCATCGCGATGGTGGTGTTCATGCTGGTCAAGCTGGTGAACCGCATCAAGAAGACGGCGGAAAAGCCCGACGACGTTGCCCCCGAGGTGCATACCGGGCCGTCGCAGCTCGACGTGTTGATCGAGATCCGGGACACGCTGAAGAAGGATGGCGTCTGACATCCCGCCCGCGCCGCAATCACCGAACGGTGCAATGAAATCTACACACACGTGCTCTAGGTTAGGGGCATGACCCGGGATACCCTCAATCGGTTCGCGCGGGCCGAGCGTCTGTCGGACGCCGCCGTGCATCTCATCGGGCTGGCGTTTGCGCTGGCGGCGGTGCCCGTGCTCGTGCGGCTCAGCATCGAGCGGCGCGGAGAGGTCGCTGTCGTCACCGCCGTTGCGATCTACGGGACGACCCTGCTGGCGATGCTGGGTTGTTCGGCCCTTTACAACATGACGCGCGAGAACCGCTTTACCCCGGTTTTCCGGCGGCTCGACCATTCCGCGATCTACCTCAAGATCGCCGGCAGCTTCACGCCGCTGGCGGCTATGACGGGGGGCGGGGGCATGGCCTTTCTTGCCGGGCTCTGGGCCGTGGCGATCGGGGGATCGTCGCTCAAGATCATCGCGCCGGACAGGCTGCGATGGCTGGGGCTGTCGCTGTATCTGGGCATGGGGTGGGTCGGCGTCTGGGTCGGGCGCGATATCCTGGCGGGGCTGACGCCGGGTGCCGTCACGCTGATCGCCTCGGCGGGCGTGCTTTATACCGTCGGCGTCCTGTTCTTCCTGTGGGAGCGGCTGCCGTTCCACACCGCGATCTGGCATGGCTTCGTGGTGGTGGCGTCGGGGCTGCTCTATGCCGCGATGTGCCTTGAGGTCACGCGCCAGCTCGGCGCCGTCGCATCCCTCGGCTAGAGCCGCTTTTCCATGAAGATCGAGCTTGTGCCCGCGATGTAGTCGCCGAAGGCCCCGCAGGGTTCGAAGCCCGCACGGGCGTAAAGGCGGCAAGCCTCTTCCAACGCGGCACCGGTCTCGAGCCGCAGAAGCGGCAGGCCCTTCGCCCGCGCCTCCGCCTCGACCGCCGAAAGCAGCCGCGCCCCGATCCCAAGGCCGCGCACCTCTGGCGCGACAAACATGCCCTTCACCTCGCCGCAACCGTGGCGCAGAGCCAGCGCGGCGGTACCGACGACGGCTCCGCCGGATCGCGCGGCCCACATGGTGATGTCGGACTCGCTGCCGGTCAGCCCATGATTGTCCTCGGCCGCGAAAAGGCGCGCCATCAGTGCGGCGCTGTCGGCCAGACACCGCCGAACGCCGGGCTCCATCGGGTCGCAGGGATGAACCGTGATCTCCATTCCCGCGTTTCTGCCGGGAACAAGCGCGGAAGGGAATGGCCATGAGCCACGACAGCGACAAGAACGAGAAGACCCACAACAACGAAAAGACCAAGAAGGCGGACTTTGGCCCCCAAGGTGTCGAGCCTGGACATGAAAGCGGCACCGGCAAGACGAAATTCGACAAGCCGGCAAACGAAGCCGACGATACGGCCACGGACGAGCGCCGGGCCAAGCCGATCCGTGGCCCCGAGCCGCATCGCGGCAACGACTAGATCGGCGGATCTGCGCCATATCTTGTGGATAACGCCGGCAAGATAGCCCCCATATTGGGCAGCCTGCGTTGACATGCCCCTGCCGAGCCCCGATCATGTCGGGACTCGATCATTCCGGCAGGTTCATGCAGTTTACGCGTCTCCGTCTCAACGGGTTCAAATCCTTTGTCGACCCCACCGACCTGGTAATCCAGGCCGGGCTGACGGGCGTGGTCGGGCCGAACGGCTGCGGCAAGTCGAACCTTCTCGAGGCGCTCCGGTGGGTCATGGGCGAGAATCGCCCCACCGCCATGCGCGGCGGCGGGATGGAAGACGTGATCTTCGCCGGCACCGCCACCCGCGCATCCCGCAATTTCGCCGAGGTTTCGCTGTCGATCGACAACGCGGATCGGCTTGCCCCGGCGCAGTTCAACGATGCAGACGTGGTCGAGATCGTCCGTCGCATCACCCGCGACGCCGGCAGCGCCTACAGGGTGCAGGGCAAGGATGTGCGGGCGCGTGACGTGCAGATGCTGTTCGCCGACGCGGCGACCGGCGCGACCTCTCCGGCGCTGGTGCGGCAGGGGCAGATCAGCGAGCTGATCCACGCCAAGCCCAAGAACCGCCGGCGCATCCTCGAGGATGCCGCGGGGATCGCGGGCCTCTACCAGAGGCGCCACGAGGCCGAACTGAAGCTGAAGGGCGCCGAGGCGAACCTTGCGCGGCTCGACGATACGGTGGACCAGCTGGCGCAGCAGCTGAACTCGCTTGCGCGGCAGGCCAAGCAGGCGGCGCGCTACCGCGAGATCGGCGAGCAGTTGCGCCGGGCCGAGGGACTGCTGCTCTACCGGCGCTGGCGTGAAGCCTCCGAAGCCATGGATCGGGCGCGGGCCCTGCTGCAAGAGCGATCGGGCGCGGCCGCCGCCGCTGAAGCTGCGGCAGAGGCGGCGACCGAGGCGCGCGAGGCGGCCGACGCCGCCATGCCAGCCCTGCGCGAAGAAGACGCCGTGGGCCGTGCGCTGGTCCAGAAGCTCGAGGTTGAGGCCGCGTCCCACGCGGACCAGGCGCGGCAGGCGGACGAGATGATCCAGCGCCTGTCGGGGCGGCTGCGGCAGATCCAGAAAGACATCGACCGCGAAACGGCGCTGAACGCCGATGCGGACGATTCGGTCGCGCGTCTGGAGGACGAGCGGGTCGAACTGATCGATGCCGGCGAGGACCACGAAGCCGACCTGGAAGGCGCCACCGAAGCTGCCGAGGAGGCCGCCCGCGTCCTGGGCGAGCGCGAGGGCGCGCTGGCCACCCTGACCGAGGACGTCGCCCGCCTTGCCGCACGCCACCAGTCGGCCGAGCGCCTCGTCGCCGACTGCCGCAAGGGCCTCGCCCGGGCCGAGGCTGCCGCCGAGCATGCGCGCGCCGCCGTCCATCAGGCTGAAACCGCGCGCCGCGAGGCGGTCGATCGCGTGGCCGAGGCCGAGGCGCAGCAGGACGACGCCACCGACCGCGCCGCCAATGCCGACGCCGCGCTGCAGGACGCCGAGGCCGCACGCACGATCGTGCAGTCCGAAGAGGCCGACGCCCGCGCTGCCCGCGCCGCGGTCGAGAGCGAGCGTCAGGCCCTCCGCGCGGAACACCAGGCGCTCAGCCGTCTCGTTGCGCGGGACGCCGGACAGGGCGACACGGTGATGGACCTTGTCCGTGTCGACTCCGGCTACGAGGCTGCGCTTGGGGCCGCGCTGGCCGACGATCTGCGCGCTCCCCTGACAGAGGACGGAACGGGCTGGACCCGCCTGCCGGATTACGACCGCGCGGCCCCGCTGCCCGAGGGCGCCGAGCCGCTGTCTACACACGTCACGGCTCCGTCCGAACTCGGCCGGCGCATTGCGCAGGTTGGTCTGGTCACGGCCGGGCAGGGGGCCGCGATGCAGGCGGCGCTGCAGCCGGGGCAGCGCTTTGTCAGCCGCGAGGGACACCTGTGGCGCTGGGACGGCTTCCGCGCCCGCCCCGAGGATGCGCCTGGGCAGGCGGCGCTGCGGCTTCAGCAGAAGAACCGTCTTGCCGTGCTGGACGACGAGCTGGCCGAACTCGACGCCCGCGCCGAAGCCGCTGCCGAGGCGCACGCCGCGCTCGAAGCGCGCCTCGCGGCCCTGACCACCGCTGACCGCGATGCACGCGAGGCGCGCCGCACCGCCGACGCGCGGGTCGCCGAACTCGCCCGCAGCCTGTCCCGCGCCGCGGCGGATCGTGACCTGGCCGAGGGGCGGCTGCAGTCGGCCCGCGATGCCGTCGCCCGGCACGAGACCGAGGCGCAGAGCGCGCGACAGAGCCTTGCCGAGGCCGAGAAGGGGATGGAGGGGCTCGCCGATCTCGGCAGCCTGCGCCGCCGCGTCGACGACATGAAGATGGCGGTCGAAGCCGCGCGCATGACCACAATGGCCAAGCGGGCCGCCCATGACGAGCTGAAGCGCGAGGGCGAGGCGCGGGCGAAGCGCCTCGCCGCCATCGACCGCGAACTGATCTCGTGGCGCGGTCGGCTCGACAACGCTGGTGGTCGGCTGGGCGACCTGACGGCCCGGCGCGAGCGGACCGAGCGTGAGCTGGCCGAGGCCGAGCGTGCGCCCCGCGCCATCTCCGAGGCGCAGGCCAGGACCGGCCGCGCCCTGGCCGAGGCCACGGCCCGCGCCGAGGCGGCCGCCGCGGCCCTGCGCGAGGGCGAGGCGCGCCAGTCCGACGCCGCCGCGACCGAGCGGCAG
>NZ_JBELKF010000039.1:0-32268 GCF_042089775.1 Palleronia sp. | reverse complement strand
CATGGTCGGCGTGGTCGGCGCGATGTCGGCCTTCTACCACGACAGCACCGACATCAGCGATCCGTGGCAGCGCGAGGTCGCGTCGATCCGGCTGATCGCCAAGATGCCGACGATCGCCGCCTGGGCCTACAAGTACTCGATCGGCCAGCCCTTCGTGTATCCGCGCAACGACCTCGACTATGCGTCGAACTTCCTGCGCATGTGCTTCTCGGTCCCGGCCGAGGATTACGTCGCGAACCCGATCCTCAGCCGCGCGATGGACCGGATCTTCACGCTGCACGCCGATCACGAGCAGAACGCCTCGACCTCGACGGTGCGGCTTGCCTCGTCCTCGGGCGCGAACCCGTTCGCCTGCATCGCCGCCGGCATCGCCTGTCTCTGGGGCCCGGCACACGGCGGCGCCAACCAGGCCTGCCTTGAAATGCTGCGCGAGATCGGAACGCCGGACCGCATCCCCGAGTACATTGCCCGCGCCAAGGACAAGAACGATCCGTTCCGCCTGATGGGTTTTGGCCACCGGGTTTACAAGAACCACGACCCGCGCGCGACGGTGATGAAGCAATCCGCGGACGAGGTGCTCGACCTTCTGGGGATCGAGGACAACCCGACGCTGCAGACCGCCAAGGAGCTCGAGCGGATCGCGCTCGAGGACGACTACTTCCGGGAGAAGAAGCTGTTCCCGAACGTCGATTTCTACTCGGGCATCATCCTCGACGCGATGGGCTTCCCGCAGTCGATGTTCACGCCGATCTTCGCCGTGGCGCGCACCGTGGGCTGGATCAGCCAGTGGAAAGAGCAGATCAGCGACCCGCAGCACAAGATCGGCCGTCCGCGCCAGCTTTACCTGGGCGAGACCTACCGCAATTACGTGGATGTCGAGAACCGCTGAGGCGCCTGGCCTCGCGCAGACTGCAAAGGCCGCCCCACGGGTGGCCTTTTTCCTGTTCCAGGTGGGGATCTGCGCTGTGACGGGGGCTCGCTCGGGCCGAACCGGCCCGGCGGCGGCGCGGGCATGCAGACGTCGCGCTCGGCCTCGAAGTCCATGGATGGTGACACGGCCGGTGTCGCCTCGAGACGTCTGCTCCATAGCGAACATCTGCTGCTTGATCTTGTCGTTGGTGTTGTCGGCGAAGACGTTGTCGATCTCCGGCGAGGTCATGAACGGCGCCCGGGCGCTGCCCTCGTATCGGGCAGCGCTTTCGTAAATCGGGCCAACACGTCCTGTGGCAGCGCGAACCGCGCCGTCAGCACCGCAGCCTCGCCCGAAACGGCGGCCTCGGGGCTTTTGAACACCTCGAAATGAATGTGCGGCCAGCGCCCGGCATAGCAGCCCGGCACGATGCTGGTAAAGCGCGCGGCACCCTCGGCATCGGCCACTCGGACCCCGCGCGGCCAGTTGGCCTGCGGCTGGTCGTAGAGCGAGTATGCGCCGACGGCATTGCAGTGCCACAGGTAGGTGGCGTGCCGGGGTCCAGCCCCCCGCATCCAGCAGAGTGAGCACTAGGTCGAGGCGCACGCCCTCGGTCGTTCCCTCGCGGTCGGCGAAGGAGGATCGCAGGTCGGTGCGGATCACCCCCTCTTGCGTCAGGGCGTTGATGTCCTGCCCGTGGCGTGCGTTGCTTCCATCCGCAGGATAGGGACAGACCTTTTCCGACAGCAGGGCGGTGCACTGGGCGGCTGCGGCCGGCAGGCCAGCCGCGGCAGGTCATAGGCGAAACCGTGGCCGTGATCGTGTGGCATCGGAACATCCGTCTCCGTGGCTGCCCCTGATACGCGAAGCGGGCGCATGCTCCGTCGCACGCGCCCGCTCATGGTCTGGCGACGAGCGCCGAGGCGTCAGATCGCGCGGATCTTGTCGAGGAACGGATAGTCCGTGTAGCCGTGCTCGTCGCCGCCATAGAACGTGCTCTGGTCCTGCGCGTTCAATTCGGCGCCCTGGCGGAAGCGCTCGGGCAGGTCCGGATTGGCGATGAAGTCGCGCCCGAAGGCCACGGCGTGGGCGTGACCGTCTTCGATCGCCCGGGCGGCACTGTCCGCACCATAGCCGCCATTGGCGATGTAGAACCCGTCGTAGCGGCTGCGCAGGCGACGCAGGATATCGCGCTGCTCGTCGCTGGTATTCACGCCGTAGAACTCTTCGATCACGTGGAGATAGGCGAGCTTCTCGTCCGAGACCACCTTGTAGACCTCCGAGAAGAGCCCCTCGGGATCGCTGTCGCCGATGTCGTTGGCCTGGCCCAGAGGCGACAGGCGGATGCCTACGCGGTCGCGGTCCCAGACGCCGCAGACGGTGTCGATCACCTGGCGCAGGAAGCGCATCCGGTTCTCGACCGAGCCGCCGTACTCGTCATCGCGCTGGTTGGTCTTGTCCTGCAGGAACTGGTCGATCAGGTAGCCGTTCGCGCTGTGGATCTCGACCCCGTCGAACCCGGCATCCTTTGCGTTCTGCGCGCCGCGGCGGTAGTCCTCGATCAGCGCGTCGATCTCGTCCTTCGTGACGGCGTGCGGCTCGGAGCAGTCCTCGAACCCGTTCTCGGTGAAGGTCTTGGTGTTCGCCGCAACGGCCGAGGGCGCCTGTGGCGTCTGCCCCTCAGGCAGCAGCGAGTTATGGCTGATCCGGCCGACATGCCACAGCTGCATGTAGATGCGGCCGCCCTGGGCGTGGACCGCGTCGGTGATCTTTTTCCAGGCAGCGACGTGCGAGGCGTCATGGATGCCCGGGGTGTCCTTGTACCCCTTGCCCATCGGCGTGACCTGCGTGGCCTCGGTCAGGATCATGCCGGCGCTGGCCCGCTGGGCGTAGTAGGTCTGCGCCATGTCCTTCGGGGTGCCGTCGGGATGCGCGCGATTCCGGGTCAGGGGCGCCATAAGCACGCGGTTCGGCAGATCGAGGCTGCCCATGCGCACGGGCGAGAAGAGGATCGAGGTATCGGTCATGATGACTCCGTCGATTGTAACTAGCCCCTGTGAACTGACAGGATGGGATCGCGTTCCCCTCGATTCCGTGTATCAATGCACAGGTGCTCTCGTGCCGTGAAAGGGTCCCATGAAGCTGCGAATCTCTGCCGACCTCCACTACAGTCTCGAGGCGCCGACCGACGCGCTGGTGCAGCTTGAAGTGGCCGCCACATCGCAACAGGCCGTCCTGTCCGAGCGCTTCAACGCGGGCGAGACGACGTATCTCAGCCGTATCTCGTCCGAGGACGCGATCGGCACGCGGGTCTGGCTGTCATGCTCCGAGTCGCTGGTGGTCCGCTACGAGTCCGAGATCGAAATCACGCGCCCGGCGCCGGACCTGTCGCGCTTGTCGGCCGAGCCGGTCCACCGCCTGCCCCACGAGGCGGTGCGCTACCTCATGGCCTCGCGCTACTGCCCCTCGGACGAGTTCCAGAGCTTCGTCGCCGCGGAGTTCGCCCATAGCCAGGGCGGCGCCTGCATCGCCGAAATGGCCGAGTGGATCGGCAGCCGATTCACCTACTGGCCAGGCGCGTCGGGGCCGCAAACCACGGCTTTGGATACATTCGTGCAGCGGCGGGGCATCTGCCGCGACTTTGCGCATGTGCTCGTGTCGCTCGCGCGGGCCAAGGCGATCCCGGCGCGGATGGTGTCGTGCTATGCGCCCGACGTGGACCCGCAGGACTTCCACGCCGTGGCCGAGGTCTGGCTGGACGGAGGTTGGCACCTCGTGGACCCGACCGGCATGGCCAAGCCCGAGGAGACGGCCGTCATCGGCGTCGGCCGGGATGCGGCCGACATCGCCTTCCTGACGACCTACGGCTGGGCGACGCTGCAGAACCAGCAGGTCGCGGTCGAGCGGGCCTAGCGCCCCTCGTACTGCGCGGGACGCTTCTGCAAAAAGGCCATCACGCCCTCACGGAAGTCGTGGGTCTGGCCCATCCGGCCCTGAAGCTGCGCCTCGAGCGCGAGCTGCTCGGGCAGATCGTTGCCGAAGCTCGCGCGCAGGGCCTGCTTCACGCCGCGGTAGCTTTCCGTCGGCCCCTTCGCCAGGTGCGCGGCGCGAGCGCGCCAGTGGGCGGCGAAATCGGCCTCGGGGACCGCCTCCCAGATCATGCCCCAGTCGGCGGCCTGTCGCGCCGTGATCGGCTCGGCGAAAAGCGCAGCGCCCATGGCCTTGGCAAAACCCATTTGCCGGGGCAGCCAATAGGTGCCGCCCGCATCGGGGATCAGGCCGATCCGCGTGAAGGCCTGCAGGAACACGGCGCTTTCCGAGGCGATCACCACGTCGGCCCCGAGCGCAAGGTTCGCCCCCGCCCCTGCCGCCGCGCCATTCACGGCGGCGATGGTCGGCACGCGGCATTCGGTGAGGGCAGCCAGCATCGGCTCGTACTCCTCGCGCAGCACCCGTTCGAGGTCGAGCGTCGCCGGGTTCCCCGCATCCGCCAGATCCTGCCCCGAGCAGAACGCGTCGCCGGCCCCGGTCAGGACCAGCACGCGCGCCGCACTTTCGGCCTGCTTCACCGCGTCGGTGATCTCGGCCCGCATCCGGGTATTCAGCGCGTTCTTCCGGTCGGGCCGGTTCAGCGTGAGGACCGCGACATCGTCGGCGATCTCGAAGGTGATGGCATCGTACTGCATGGGGCCTCCCTTGGTTTCGCGCGACCGTGGCGCAAAACCCGGCGCGGGAAAAGCGAGACGCCCCGTTACATCACTCCTTCAGAAGCGCATCCAACCGCGCTTGCTCTTCGGGCGAAAGGGTGGCATCGCGGCGCTTGGCCGCGTCGGGTTTGCGGCGCAGCGCGACCACGGCGATGGCCGCACCCCCAAGCAACATCGCAGGCCCGGCAAGCCACAGGATTAGGTTCGCCCCGCTCACGGTCGGCCGCAGCAGGACGTATTCGCCATAGCGGTCCACGAGGTAGGCGATCACCTCGTCATTGGTGTCGCCGGCCACCAGCCGTTCGCGCACCGCAAGGCGCAGATCGCGGGCAAGGTCGGCATTCGACTCGTCGATATTCTCGTTCCGGCAAACGAGGCAGCGCAGGCCCTGCGACAGCTCGCGCGCCCGCTCCTCCAGCACCGGATCGTCGAGCACCTCGTCGGGCTGGACCGCGAAGGCGGGGCCGGCCAACAGCGCGAGGATCAGCAGAAGGCCTTTCATTCCGCAGGCACCGCCTGCGCGCGCGTCGACTTGGCGGCACCGGCGGCAACGCGGTGGCGCCTGTCGGACAGCGACAGCCCGCCCCCCAGCGCCATGACGATCGCGCCAGCCCAGATCCAGTTGGCGAACGGCTTGATATAGGTCCGCACGGCCCAGCCGCCGTTGTCCTGCGGATCGCCGATCACGAGGTAGATGTCGCGCAGGAACCCGCCATCGATGGCGGCCTCGGTCGTGGGCATCCGGGCGATGGGGTAGATTCGCTTTTCAGGGAACAAGGTCGCAACGGGATTGCCGTTCCGCGTGACCTCCATCCGGCCGATGGTCGTGCGGTAGTTGGCGACCTGCCGCTCTTCGACGGCGGCAAGCGTGATCTCGTAGGCGCTGACGCGGAACGGCTCGCCCACCTGGACGACCCTTATGTCCTCGACCTGCCAGGCCGTCAGCGCAGTGATCCCGAAGATCGTGATGCCGAACCCCGAATGCGCGACCGCCTTGCCCCAATCGGCACGCGGCAGCTTGCGCAAGCGGCGCGCACGGGTGGAAAGGTCACCCTTCCCGGCGCGGGACTTGAGGTCGACCAGCGCGCCAAGGACCAGCCAAGTCGTCAGCACTGCCCCGATCGGGGCAAGCATCGAGCCGCCCGTCTGCATCACCCAAACCAGCGCGCCGAGCGCGACCGACAGCGCGAGCACGCCCCAGAGCTGGCCCATGACCCGCCCCATCCGCGCCCGCTTCCACGGCATGAGCGACCCGATCGGCAGCAACACGGCCAGCGCCACCATGAAGGGCGTGAACGCCGCGTCGAAGAACGGTGCCCCAACCGACAGCTTCCGGTCGAACGCCATCTCGGCCACGAGGGGCCAGACCGTGCCGACGAACACCACGAAAGCCGCGACCGCCAGCAGGATGTTGTTCGCCACCAGCGCCGATTCGCGTGACGTCAGGGAGAAGATGCCCTTGGCTTCCAACGCCGCCGCACGCGCCGCATACAGTGTCAGCGCACCGCCCATGAAGAGCCCGATGATCGCCAGCAGATAAACGCCCCGCTCGGGGTCATTGGCGAAGGCGTGCACGCTTGTCAGCACGCCCGAGCGCACGATGAACGCGCCGATCAGCGAAAAGCCGAAGGCGAGGATGGCCAAAAGGATCGTCCAGCTTTTCAGCGCCTCGCGCTTCTCGACCACGATGGCCGAATGCAGCAGCGCCGCCGCGATGAGCCAGGGCATGAAGGACGCGTTCTCGACCGGATCCCAGAACCAGAAGCCGCCCCAGCCGAGCTCGTAATACGCCCACCAGCTTCCGAGCGCGATGCCGATGGTCAGGAACACCCATGCGACCAGCGTCCACGGCCGCACCCACCGTCCCCATGCGGCGTCCACCCGCCCCTCGATCAGGGCCGCGACCGCGAACGAGAACGCCATCGAGAGGCCCACATACCCGAGGTAAAGGAACGGAGGGTGGAAGGCGAGGCCCGGGTCCTGCAGGAGCGGGTTCAGGTCCTCACCATTCAGGGGTGGCATCTCGAGCCGCCAGAAGGGATTAGACGTGAAGATCAGGAATCCCAGGAACGCGACCGAGATCGCCCCCTGCACGCCGATCACCCGGGCGCGCAGCGTCTCGGTCAGATTGCCGCCGAACCACGCGGCGAGCGCGGCGTAGAACGCAAGGATGAGGCACCACAAGAGCATCGAGCCCTCATGATTCCCCCAGACTCCGGTGATCTTGTAGAGAAGCGGTTTTGCCGTGTGCGAGTTCATCGTCACCAGCCGGAGCGAGAAATCCGACGAGACGAAGCCCCAGGTCAGCACCACGAAGGCGAACAACAGGAAGATGAACTGGGCCTGCGCAGCCGGTTCACCCGCGGCCATGAAGCCCCGCCACCCCTTCTGCGCGCCGACGAGCGGCAAGACGCACTGCACGCCTGCCATGACGAAGCCCAGGATGAGGGCGAAGTGGCCAAGTTCTATGATCATGGGACGGGTCTAGCGCAACCCGCCCCCCGGCGCCAATGGCGCAATTTGCCGCTACCGGCGTCGACCTACGCCTCGGCGAACCCACCGCTCAAGGCGTAGCCGACGAAGCACAGGATCACCGCGCCCAGGATCAGCCGAACCAGCCACTTCAGGACGTCCTCGATCGCCGTGAGCCGCTGCTCGACGTTGGCGCGGTGGACGTCCTCCACCGCGCAGCGCGTCTCGATCAGCGTCAGGCGACGCTCGATCTCGCGCATCCATTCTGCTGTCACTGCTCGGACCTCCATTCCTCCAGCGCGCGGTTCTCGACGCTGTCGGTGCTCCCGGCGCGGGTCAGGAGGGCGGCCGTCTTTGCAGCGGCACGCTGGAACTCCTGCCCCTTCGCCTGGTGGCGGGCCCCGAAGTAGAAGGACACGATCGCCCCCAGCAGCCACCAGAGCGGCTCCGGCACCAGCGCGATCCCCTCCATCCGCGAGGCAAACCACACCGGGTCCACCATCGCCGCGACGAAGAGCCCGAGCGTACCCACAGCCATCGCAGGGCGCGGGATACGATTCACACCGTCCATGAAGCGGTCGAAGCCACCCTTCTCGGCATGACGGAACTCGGCCGCGAACTGCTCGAGCGCACCGTCCCGCAGTTCAACCTCGCGCACAGCGCGATTCTCGGCATTCTCGCGAAAGATCGCCGCGGTTTCGGCGATTGCGCCGGCCCCACTGCCGCCGCCAAAGACCAGTCCCATTGCGCGATCCATCAGGCCCATGCGGAAACCCTCTTGCGGTGCTCGGCCGGCGTCAGGTGGTAGCGCGGCGTGACGAAGGCTTCGGCGCGCGTGATCCAGCCACCCTTTCCGCCGTCGCGGCGCAGGCAGTACTTGCGCATGGTAGACCGCGCATCGCCCAGCCCGTAGTAGTAGTTCCGCCGCGCAATCCCGTACGCATCAGCGAAATGGCGGGGTGCGGCGGCCGCGCAAATTTGCGCCGCCGCGATGGTCTGCGGCCCCACGATGCCGTCCACGGTGACGCTCTGGCCCATGTCGCAGATCAGTTTCTGCAGGATCTTCACCGCGTTCGCGCCTGCGTTGACATACATGTCGAACACAGACGGCTGCACGCACTTTGGCAGGCGCGACAGGCGCGGCCCTTCGAAGTAGTGGCGCACGAAAATGTCTTCCGCCAGCTTCCGATCGATTCGTTTCACGTCGGCCACGTCCACGTCGCCGTCCCGGTCTAGGTCCAGTCCCAGCCTTCGCAGCGTGTGGATGGTCACGCCGTGTTTGGTCGCCCCGCCCGGATCGTCGGGATCGTTCACGAAGCCGCCCTCCCGGGCGACGATCTCTTCGGCAATCTGCCTGACGCTCTGCATGGTTCAGCCCCCCACATGCTTGAAACCGTGGACCAGCGTCGGGCAGAGCGGTTAATTCATGGAGATCTCGGCGTCCGGTGCCTGGTAAACGCCCTGCTCCTTGAGGGAGTCGATGACTTCCTTGGGCATGTAGGTCTCGTCATGCTTGGCCAGAATCTCGGTCGCCCGGAAGGTGCCTTCGATGTAGCGCCCGGTCCCGACCATGCCTTCGCCCTCTCCGAAAAGATCAGGCAACACACCGACATAGCTGACCGGAACCGAGGCCGCGCCGTCGGTCACGCGGAACGTCACCGTCTCGCCCTGACCGCGTACCAGCGATCCGTCCTCGACGAGACCGCCGATGCGAAAGACCTCGGTCGGCCCCGGAGGCGCCTCGGCGATCTGCGACGGAGAACGGAAAAAGTTGATCCCGTCGCGCATTGCGTAACCGATCAGTGCGGTAGAGGCGACCAGCGCGACCACCGCCACGAGGATCACCTGGATGCGACGTTTCTTCTTCAGCTTGCCGAGCGCCATGCCCTGCCCTCCTCGATGGCGAGGACGAACATATCGCCAACACATCAACAAGAAAAGCACGGCCGCCGCGCGCCGCTGTCACAGATCGCCGCACCCCGGCGTCGGCGTCGGCGTCCTGATCAGGGGAAGCAGGGTGCGAGCATCAGGCCCGCCGTCTCTTCGAGGCCGAGCATGAGGTTGGCATTCTGAAGCGCCTGCCCCGACGACCCCTTGGTCAGGTTGTCGAGCGCCGCGATCACGATTGAGCGCCCTGCCCGACGATCCTGCACGACACCGAGGTGGCAGAAGTTGGACCCCCGCACATGCCGCGTTGACGGCGCCTCGTCCATTGGCAGAACCTGAAGGAACGGCTCATCCGCATAGGTATCGGCCAACGCCGCGTGGATCGCCTCTGCCTCCCCGCGAACATAGACGGTGGCAAGGATGCCGCGGTTCGCGGGGATCAGGTGCGGCGTGAACTGCACCTCGACCTTGCGGCCCGCGAGCTTCGAGAATTCCTGATCGAACTCGCCGAGGTGCCGGTGGATGCCGCCGACCGCGTAGGCGTGGTAGCCCTCGGACAACTCGGCATGCAGCAGGTTCTCTTTCAGCGACCGACCCGCGCCCGAGACGCCGCATTTCAGGTCCATGATGATCTCGTCCAGATCGATGACCCCGGCAGAAATCAGCGGCCGCAGCGCGTATTGCCCCGTCGCCGCGTTGCAACCCGTTCCCGCCACGAGGCGAGCAGGCCGGATCTCATCGCGGTAGAACTCCGTCAGGCCGTAGACGGCCTCTTTCTGCAGCTCGGTCGCGGCGTGGGGCTTTCCATACCACTTCTCGTAATCCGCGGCCTCGCGCAGGCGGAAATCAGCGGAAAGGTCCACTACTTTCAGGTCCGACGGCAGCTGCGAGATCACGTCTTGGCTGGTCGCGTGAGGCAGCGCGCAGAAGGCGAGGTCGATGGTCGAGAAGTCGATCTCCTCGATCTTCACGAGGTCGGGCAGGTCCAGGTGGCGCAGGTGGGGAAAAACCGACGCCATCGCCTGACCCGCCTTGCGCTCGCCCGACAGCGCAGCGATGCACATCGAGGGATGGGTGGCAATCAGGCGCACCAGTTCGGCGCCGGTATAGCCCGAGGCACCAAGGATCGCGATGTTCTGGGTCATGGGACTCTCCATCCGGGGCGGCGCGCGGACCGCCGGAACTCAGGCTTTCTGAAAGTCGATGCCACGCTTGAGGAACTGCGTCGCCCGTCCGGACACCCGCTTGGGGTCTCCCGTGGTCAGGAACTTGCGCTCGGTTCCGGGGCCCAGCATCTCGGGGCGCCGCTTGAGGTAGTCGTCCAGCGACGCGGCCACGAGGTTCGCCTGGCTGTAGACCTCCACATCCGGCCCCAGCGCGTCGCGGAAGACGTCCTCGACCAGCGGGTAGTGCGTGCAGCCCAGGATCGCGGCCTGAGGCATCGGCATCTTGCGCTTCAGCGCGTCCACGTGTGACCGCACGAGAGCATCGGCCAAGATCATGTCCCCGTCCTCGATCGCGTCCACCACGCCGCCACAGGCCTGCGCCTCGACGTCGACGCCGATGGCCCGGAACGCCAGCTCGCGCTGAAAGGCGCGCGAGGACACCGTGGCCGGCGTCGCGAACAGCGCCACATGCTCGACCGCAACCTCGCGCGGCGGGCTGTTGTCGCCCCAGGTCCTTTCGGTCAGGGCCTCGATCAGCGGCACGAAGACGCCGAGAACCCGCTTGTCCTTGGGCAGCCACGTCTCCTGCATCCGGCGCAGCGCGGCGGCCGAGGCGGTGTTGCACGCCAGGATCACCAGGTCACACCCCTCGTCCCAGAGGCGCTCGACCGCGGCGCAGGTCAGATTGAAGATGTCGTCCGAGGTGCGCACGCCGTAGGGCGCATGCGCCGAGTCGCCGAAATAGACGAACGGGACGTCCGCAAGACGCTTTTCCAGTGCCCCGAGGACGGTGAGCCCGCCCAAACCGCTATCAAAGACGCCGACCGCCATCTCCTGCCCTCTTCCAGACCTCTTTGGTCGCAGGCCGACCCACCCGCGTATATCAGGACAGGGCATAGGTCGTCACACGAAAGAAGTCCATGAGCCGCCCTGCCAGCAACAGGGACGCCTCGTCACCGGATGCTCAAACTTCGACGCGAAGGACGAGAGAACGGCGTGTTTTTCGGCTGATCTGGCCAAAATGGTAGGTTTTCCATACGTTCTGGAAAGGAACACCTCTCATGCTGGGCGGTGTGGCTTAGGGTGACGGCTGCACGTGTCACGAAACTTTCTCTGGCGGGGCCTGTCGCAGGCGCAGAAAAGCCCCACATGCGGGGGGTAGCACGCAACGATAGTCGGGATTTGCCCTATGATGGACTGGGACAAACTGCGGGTTTTCCACGCTGTCGCCGAAGCGGGCTCGCTGACGGCGGCCGGCGAGTCCCTGCATCTCAGCCAGTCAGCCGTGTCGCGCCAGATCCGGGCGCTGGAAGAAAGCCTTGAGACGGTGCTCTTTCACCGTCACGCGCGCGGGCTGATCCTGACCGAACAGGGCGAGCTGCTGCATGATGCGACTGCTTCGATGTATCGGCGGCTGGACACCGCGGCCGCGCGCATCCGCGACAGCCGTGACGAAGTCTTCGGCGAGCTGCGCGTGACCACGACCACCGGCTTCGGCACGCTCTGGCTCGTCCCGCGGCTGAACAAGCTGTACGAACGGTTCCCCAACCTCAAGATCGACCTCATGCTCGAAGAGCGCGTGCTTGACCTGCCCATGCGCGAGGCCGACGTCGCCATCCGCATGAAGGAGCCGTCGCAGGCCGACCTCGTCCGCAAGCGGCTGAACACCGTGCGCATGCGCCTCTACGCCCTGCCCTCGTATCTCGAGGAAAACGGCCGCCCGCAGACGGTCGAGGATCTCAGCACCCATCGCCTCATCAGTCAGGCCGTGACAGCGCACCAGGTGTCGTCGGGCCTGACGCTGATCGAAAGCCTGCACGCGGTCGGCATCCCCTCAACCCTGACGGTGAACAACTATTTCGGCGTGCTTCAGGGGGTCCTGTCGGGCCTCGGGATCGGGGTTCTGCCCGATTACCTCCTCGCCGACTTCCCCCACATGGAAAGGGTGCTGCCGCAGGTCGAATCGGGGTCGATCCCGGTCTACCTCGCCTACCCCGAAGAACTGCGTCATTCGCAGCGTATCGCGGCTTTCCGCGAGTTCGTCCTTGAAGAGCTGAGCGAGACGGCGCGCCACCTGACATCGGTCGAAGAGGGGCATGCGCAGAGCGCATAGCGGCCCTGCGCGATCCATGACAGTTTCCCGATTGATCGGGTCCGAGGCACCGACTAGATGCCAATACAGCGGCGCGGGACTTCATGTCCGCCGCTATACCTCCCTGTTGGACTGGCCGGGCTTCGTGCCCGGCCTCTTTTTTTGTCCGCTCTTGGCATTGCCCTAGAGGCAGGACATCTGGCGCGCGCTGTCAACCCGGTGGTCCGCCTCCCAGGACACCTTCCAGCCCATCACGCGCTTCGGTAAGCACGATGCCCAATTTTCCGACGCATCGTGAACGCGGCAAAACGGTGTCGCTCGCCCGCAGGGCGTGGTAACCGCTTCTGACCCGTTCCCCAGCGCCCGATTGACATGTCCGAGCCCGAAATCACCCAAGACCTCATCGCCGCCCACGGGCTGAAGCCCGAAGAGTACGATCGCATCCTCGATATACTGGGGCGCGACCCCAGCTTTACCGAGCTTGGCATCTTCTCGGCCATGTGGAACGAGCATTGCTCTTATAAGTCATCGAAGAAGTGGCTACGCACCCTGCCGACCTCGGGTCCGCAGGTGATCTGCGGCCCCGGTGAGAACGCGGGCGTCGTGGATATCGGCGACGGCCAGGCCGTGGTCTTCAAGATGGAGAGCCACAACCACCCCTCGTATATCGAGCCTTACCAGGGTGCGGCGACCGGCGTGGGAGGCATCCTGCGCGACGTGTTCACCATGGGCGCCCGCCCGATCGCTGCGATGAACGCGCTGAGCTTCGGAGCAGTCGACCACCCCAGGACGCGCACCCTCGTCCACGGCGTCGTCGAAGGGGTCGGGGGCTACGGCAACTCCTTCGGCGTGCCGACCGTGGGCGGTGAGGTCCGCTTCGACCCCTCGTATAACGGCAACTGCCTCGTCAACGCCTTCGCCGCGGGCCTCGCCGATGCCGACAAGATCTTCTATTCGGCCGCATCCGGCGTGGGTATGCCGGTGGTCTATCTCGGCGCAAAGACCGGCCGCGATGGCGTTGGCGGCGCGACCATGGCCTCGGCCGAGTTCGATGACACGATCGAGGAAAAGCGCCCCACGGTTCAGGTCGGCGATCCGTTTACCGAAAAGCGCCTGATGGAGGCCTGCCTCGAGCTGATGCAGACCGGTGCCGTGATCTCGATCCAGGACATGGGCGCGGCCGGCCTGACCTGCTCGGCTGTCGAGATGGGCGACAAGGGCGGCCTTGGCGTCCGCCTCACGCTCGACCACGTGCCGCAGCGCGAACCGAAGATGACCGCCTACGAGATGATGCTGTCGGAAAGCCAGGAGCGGATGCTCATGGTGCTCGATCCCTCGAAAGAGGCCGAGGCCCGTGCGGTCTTCGAGAAGTGGGACCTCGACTTCGCCATCGTGGGCGAGACCATCGCCGAGGACCGCTTCATCGTCACCCACAAGGGCGAAGAAAAGGCGAACCTGCCGCTTTCGACCCTGTCCGGTTCTGCCCCCGAATACGAACGCCCTTGGGAGGCGACGCCGCCCCCCGCCCCGCTGCAGGACGCCCCGAAGATCGATCCGATCGAAGGGTTGCGCGCCCTGATCTCGCACCCAAGCTACGCGTCCAAGCACTGGGTCTATGAGCAATACGACACGCAGGTTGGTGCCGATACGGTGGCCCCTCCGGGACGCGGCGCCGGGATCGTCCGCGTCCACGGCACCGAAAAGGCGCTGGCCTTCACCTCGGACGTCACGCCGCGCTACGTCGAGGCCGACCCGAAGGAAGGCGGCAAGCAGGCCGTGGCCGAGGCGTTCCGCAACCTTGTCGCGATGGGTGCGAGGCCGCTGGCGGCCACCGACAACCTGAACTTCGGCAATCCCGAAAAGCCGCGCATCATGGGCCAGTTCGTCGGCGCCATCCAAGGGATCGGCGAAGCCTGCGAAGCGCTCGACATGCCGATCGTGTCTGGCAACGTGTCGCTCTACAACGAGACGGACGGAACCGGCATTCTGCCCACCCCCACCATCGGCGCGGTCGGGCTCATCGAAGATCCGTCCCGCGCGATCACCGGCACCGCACAGAGCGGCGACCTTGCGATCGTGATCGGCTCGACCAAGGGACACCTGGGCCGCTCCGCGCTGCTGTCGGTGGCCTTCGGCCGCAACGACGGCCCGCCGCCGCCCGTCGATCTTGAAGTCGAGCGGCGCAACGGCACGTTCATCCTGGACAATGCCGAATGGCTCCGTGCGGTGACTGACCTGTCCGACGGCGGCCTTGCCCTCGCCGCTTTCGAGATGGCCGAGGCCGCCGGGATTGGCGTCACGATCGACAAGAAGAAGAAGACGGCGAGCCTCTTTGGCGAAGATCAGGGACGCTACCTCATCGCATGCAGCTTCGACGCGGCCGAGCATCTGATGGTGGCAGCGGGCAAGGCGAGCGTTCCGGTGATGCTGGTCGGGCGGTTTGGCGGTGACGCCGTGCAGCTTGGCTCGAAAAGCGCGCCGCTGGAGGAACTGCGCGCCCTCTATCGCGGTGCCTTCGAGGCCGCTCTGGGCTAACCCACCCCGCCTTCTCAAAGACATAAGCCGGCGCCGACAGATCAGTCGGCGCCGGCTTTCCTTTAGGCGAACGGCCCCAGAGGCGACCTCCGGGGATTCGCGATCAGAGCAGTCTTTCGACCTCGGCAACGACGTGGTTCGC
Source organism: Palleronia sp. (assembly GCF_042089775.1). NCBI lineage: Bacteria > Pseudomonadati > Pseudomonadota > Alphaproteobacteria > Rhodobacterales > Roseobacteraceae > Palleronia > Palleronia sp. Next base: position 17,357 of record NZ_JBELKF010000039.1, on the reverse strand, counting down.
CGTGATGCCGAACTTCTCGTAGAGGACCTCGGCCGGGGCGGACCCGCCGAAGCTGTCCATCCCGATGAAGCCCGCCTTGGCGTCGCGGCCACGCTCGCCCATAAGCCAGCGGTCCCAGCCGAACCGGGCTGCGGCCTCGATCCCGACGCGCACGGCGCCCGTGGGCAGGACGCGGCGGCGGTAGGCCTCGTCGGCCTTGGCGAACAGTTCGAAGGACGGGATCGAGACGACGCGCGTGCCGATCCCCTTCTCTTCCAGCATGGCCTTGGCATCCATTGCCAGCGAGACTTCCGAGCCCGACGCGAGCAGCACCGCCTGTCGCTTGGCGTCGGCCTCGGCGAGGATGTAGGCGCCCTGTTCGACCAGGTTCTTCGACTGGTGCTTCTGGCGCAGCGTCGGCAGACCTTGACGCGTCAGCACCAGCGTCGTTGGCGCGTTCGTCGTGCGCAGCGCGATCTCCCACGCCTCGGCAGTCTCGACCGTGTCGCAGGGGCGGATCACCTGCATGTTCGGCATCGCGCGCAGGCTGGCGAGGTGCTCGACCGGCTGGTGGGTCGGGCCGTCCTCGCCCAGGCCGATGGAGTCGTGGGTCATCACGTAGACCACCGGCGCCCCCATCAGCGCCGAGATGCGCATCGCCGGGCGGGCATAGTCCGCAAAGCACAGGAAGGTGCCGCCATAGGGCCGGATGCCGCCATGCAGCGCCATGCCGTTCATCGCCGCGGCCATGCCATGCTCGCGGATGCCGTAGTGGATGTAGCGCCCCGAGCGGTCGTCGGCCGAGAACACGCCCAGGTCAGGCGTCAGCGTGTTGTTCGATCCGGTCAGGTCGGCCGATCCGCCCAGCGTCTCTTTCACCACCGGGTTCACCGCCTCGAGCACCAATTCCGACGACTTGCGGGTGGCGACGTTCGGGCGCTCTTCGGCGGCCTGCTTCTTCACGTTGCGAATGGTCGAGGTCAGCTTGTTCGGCAGCGTGCCGGTCATCGCCTCTTCGAACTGCTTGCGCTTGCCGGCACCCAGACCTTCCAGCCGGTCGTTCCACTCAGACCGTTCCGCGGCACCGCGGTGGCCGACCTCTTCCCACCACGATTTGATGTCGGAGGGGATCTCGAAGGCGCCGTGGGTCCAGCCGTAGGCCTCGCGCGTGTCCTTGATCAGCTTTTCGTCTGTCAGTGCGCCGTGGCCCTTGCCGGTGTCCTGCGCCGCCGAACCAAGCGCGATATGCGTCTTGCAGGCGATCAGCGACGGCTTGCCGGCCCTCTTCGCGGCCTCGATGGCGGCGTCGATGGCGTCCGGGTCATGACCGTCGATCGACTGGGTATGCCAGCCGCAGGCCTCGAACCGCTTGATCTGGTCGGTCGTGTCGGTCTTGGAGATGTCGCCGTCGATCGAGATGCCGTTGTCGTCGAAGAACAGGACCAGCTTCGACAATTTCAGGTGGCCGGCCATCGCGATGGCCTCGTGGCTGACGCCCTCCATCAGGCAGCCGTCGCCGGCGAAGACGTAGGTGTGGTGGTCGACGATCTTCTTACCGAAGCGGGCGCGCAGGCTCTCTTCCGCGATGGCCATGCCGATCGAAGTCGCAAGGCCCTGCCCCAGCGGCCCGGTCGTCGTCTCGATCCCGCTGGCATATTCATGCTCGGGATGGCCGGCGGTCCGGGCGCCCCACTGGCGGAAGTTCTTCAGCTCGTCGAGGGTCATGTCCTCGAAGCCAGTCAGGTGCAGCAGCGCGTAGAGCAGCATCGAGCCGTGGCCGTTCGAGATGATGAACCGGTCACGGTCGGCCCAGCCGGGCGCCTTGGCATCGAACTTCAGGTGCTTCGACCAAAGGACAGTGGCGATGTCGGCCATGCCCATCGGCATGCCCGAGTGCCCCGAGTTGGCCGCCGCGACGGCGTCGAGGGCGAGTACACGGATCGCGGTGGACCGCATCCAGTGGTCGGGGTGACGTTCGCGCAGGGTGGCGATATCCATGAGGTCGGCTCCGGTTTGATCGGGCGTTAGCGTTACAACGGCAAATACCAGCCCCCTGCTTGAGATCAAGCGCGCACCGGCCCGCGTCGGGCGGATTGGGGGCTGAAATCCGGTCGGTCTTGCGATTAACTGCACCCATCAAAGCCGAATCAGGCCAGTTCTCCCGAGGGATAAGCGCGCGCGTTCATGCCGGACATCACCGAATTGCAACAACGCCTCGCCGCGGCGCTCGACCGGATCGAGGCGGATGTCGAACAGCTCGCCCGTCCGGCGCCTGCGCCCGAGCCGGTTCCAGAGCCCGAGCCGCCGACAGGCCCCGACCCCGCCAGGCTCGAGGCGGACCTCGCGGCCGAGCGCGAGCTGGTGCAGCAGCTTGAAGAGCGGCTGAAGTCGACGCGCGAACGGCAAGAGGCGCGGGTTGCGGCCGTCGAGGCCGAACTCGAGACCGCGCACGGTCTTCTGGCCGAGATGGAAGAGGATCGCGGCCGGCTGAAGGTGGTGGCCGATGGCTTGCGCGAAAGCTGCGAAGCGCTGCGCCAGGTCAACGCCGCGCATGTCGGCGATGTGGAACTGGTGAACACCGCCATGGCGTCCGAGATCGAGGCCCTCGCCGCCCTCCGCCGCAGCGACCGGGCCGAGCTTGATGCGGTGCTCGCGCTGTTTGCCGACGCCGCCGAAAACGAAGAGGAATCCGATGCCTGACGTGCGGATCACCATCGGCGGCCGCGACTACGACGTTGCCTGTCAGCCGGGAGAAGAGCCCTACCTCCAATCCGCCGCGCGCTACCTCGACGGAGAGGCGCAGCAGCTGGTGGACCAGATCGGCCGCCTCCCCGAGCAGCGCATGCTGCTGATGTCGGGGCTGATGCTCGCCGACAAGACCGCCAGCCTCGAAGAACAGCTCCGCGTCGCAGAAAGCCGCGCGGCCGAGCTGGAACAGACCGTGGCAGAGATGCAGAACCGACCAGAGGCCGCGCCCGAGCGTGTCGAAGTGCCGGTGATCCCGCAGTCGGTGCTCGAGGCGCTGGAACAGATGGCCAGCCGCGCCGAGGCCGTGGCCGAAGAAACAGGCCGCCGGGCACATGGCAGCGAAAGCTGACCGCCGCCCCCGGAAAGCGGCGCGTTCGCACAGAGATCAAGGCTGCAAGTGAGACTCCACCTTGGCATACGGCGCGCGACCGCTTCAGACCGGGCGGCGCTTCACGACCTACTCTATCGCTCTTGGATGACGACCTGGGCGCATGCCCGCCCGAGGCGGCTGCGGATTTTCAGCGCACGGACCCCGTGAACCAGTACCTGGAGGCTTGCCTCGACCAGATCGACATCAGCGTCGTTGACGGGCGCATCGTCGCTGCGATGCATGTCGCCGGTGACGCTCTTGCCGCTCTCCATGTCGATCCGGACCTCAAGGGACAGCACGTCGGGACGGCCATGATGGACGTGGCCGAGGCACGGGGCGCCGTATGCCTGGAGGTCCGCGCCTTCAATCAGCCGGCGATCCGCTTCTACGAAGCGCGCGGCTGGCGTCGGACGCGGAGCTATCTGGCGTCGGAAGGCGAAGTGCCCATGCTGACACACGAATACCGCCGCTAGCACGGGCGCGAACCGCCGATCCTTGCGGGAACGGCGGCCAACGGGATTTCAGTCCTGTACGATGCGCGGCGGCGGCGGGACCATCTCACCCCGTTCGGCACGCCGGCAGAGATAAACCTCGCGCTCGATCTGCTCCTCAATGGTGAAGCCGGACGAGCGCAGCATCGCCTCCATCCCCGGCTGGTTCGGGATGAACCAGTTCGTCGGATCGGCCGAGAAACGCTTCTCGATGAACCAAAGCTGCGGCCAGTCGGCACGGGAGAACGGCTCGGGGTCGTTGAAGTCGTAATCGGGGGCGACGGGGGCCGCCTGCATCTCGGGGCCGCGCTGCATGCACTGGAACAGCATCATGTCGCCCACGACATGCTCCCACAGCAGGTCGAGCGCCAGAAGCGGGTGGCGCAGGTGGTAGAGCACGCCCATGAAGATCACGAGGTCGAACTTCTCGCCCAAGGCCTCGACGTCGTAGACGTCCATCTGCCGCAGGTCGAGCGACACGCCCTCGCGCTCAGCGGCAAAGCGGGCCTGCGCCAGGTAGTGCGGATCGCTGTCGATGCCGACCACGCGGCCCGCACCCCGGCGCGCCATCTCAAGGCTGTAGAAGCCGGCGTTGCAGCCGATGTCGAGCACACTCGCGCCTTGCAGGTCGTCGGGCAGCGCGTGGCGGAATCCCTCGAACTTGAAGCGCGGGTAGTCGCCCAGGAAGTGATCCGGTGCCGTCTCGATCCCGTCGATGGTCAGGTTGTGGAACCACGGCCCCAGTTCGGCAATACGGCGGGCGGTGGCGTTTTGGTCTTCCACGGTCATCGCGTCACCTCTGCCGTCTCAGCGGTCCGGCCGGCGACGGCCATCGGACGTTGCAGCGCCTGCGAGAACCAGGGAACCGTCTTCTCCAGCCCCTCTTCCAGCGGCACCCGCGGCGCCCATCCCAGCAGCGACTTTGCGCGCGCGATGTCGGGGCGCCGGCGCTTGGGGTCGTCCTTCGGCAACGGGCGGAAGACGGGGCGCTTGGAAGTCGGCGCCACCCGCCGGATCAGCTCGGCCAGCTCGAGGATTGTGTACTCGCCAGGGTTTCCGATGTTCACGGGGCCGTCCGGGGTCTCGCCCAACTCCATCAGCGCGATTAGGCCGTCGACCATGTCGCTGACATAGCAGAACGAGCGCGTCTGCTCGCCGCTGCCATAGATCGTCATCGGCTCGTCCGACAGCGCCTGGCAAATGAAATTCGACACGATGCGCCCGTCATCGCATTGCATGTGCGGACCGTACGTGTTGAAGATCCGCGCCACCCGCACCTCGGCCCGGCCCGCGCGCAGGTAGTCGTAGCACAGCGCCTCGGCGGCGCGCTTGCCCTCGTCGTAGCAGGCACGTGGCCCATTGCAGTTGACGTGGCCGGCGTAGCCTTCGGGCTGGGGATGCACCTCAGGATCGCCGTAGACCTCGCTGGTCGATGCCTGCAGCAGCCGCGCCCCCTTCTTCTCGGCCAGCGCCAGAAGGTTGTTCGTGCCGACCACGTTGGTCATCATCGTGCGCACCGGGTCGGCCTGATAGGCAGGCGGGGACGCCGGGGAGGCAAGGTTGTAGATCCGGTCCACGCGGTCACGGATCTCGGGCAGCTCTTCGACATCCCCTTTGATGACCCGGAAGTTCGGGTGGTCCAGCAGACCCGAGAGGTTGTCACGCCGCCCGGTCTGGAAGTTGTCCATGCAGATCACCTTGTGCCCTTGGGCAAGTAGGGCCTCGCACAGATGCGATCCGATGAAGCCGGCGCCGCCGGCCACCAGAATAGTCCTCGACACGGGGGTCATGTCCATTCCGCGGTCTCCTCTTTCTCGCTTCGGCTCGCGCACGCGGGGCACTCCTGCAGCATCTGCACGAGGTCTCCGGCACGCGCGCGGCCGGTGTGGTCGGCCAGCACGATCCTGCGTGCTTCAGCCGCCAGCGCTTCCGGCCTGGTGCCATCTTCACCGGTCAACGCAGCAACAGCATCTTCGGTGCCATCGGCGATGACGATGGCTTTTCCTTCCGGCAAAAGCTCGCCCAGCCCCTCCCACCGATCCGACAGGATGGGCGTGCCCACGGCCGCGGCCTCGAACAGGCGCACGCTGGGCGACCAGCCAAGCCGACGCATCGCGACGCGGGTGATGTTCAGGGTGAAGCGCTGAGCGCTGTAGAACGCCGCGTGCTCGCTCGGGGGCAGGTGTTCGATCCGCTCGACATTGCCGGGCCAGTCGATGCCATCGGGATATTGCGCCCCGGCGACCACGAACTTCATGTGCGGCAGACGGCGTGCCGGCTCCAGCATCAGCGCCTCCAGCCCCGGCTGGCGGTCGTCGCTATAGGTGCCCAAATAGCCCATGTCCCACTTCATGGGCACCTCGGCGCGGGTGTAGCGGCCTTCGTCGACCGAGCAGTAGAGCGCCCGCGGCGCCCGCGCGCCATAGACCTCGGACAGACGGTCGAGGACCTTGCCGCCCGAGAAGCTGAAATAGAGGTCAAAGACCGGAACCTGCCGGCGTGCCAGATGCGCCTCTTCGCCCTTGTCGAGCAAGTCCATCGTGACCGGCGTGTCGATATCGTAGAAGCACAGGCGCTTGAGGTCCATTCCGGCCAGCCGGTCGATCAGCTCGGCGCCTTCGGGGACGTAGCTGCCGACGATCACCGCATCCGCTGCACGCAGCCTATCGCCGTGCCGCTCCTCGACCTCATTGAGGGAGTGATAGAACGCCAGTTCGCAGAAGTCCGGGTCCGGCAGGTCGCGGTTGGACCCTGCGTACCACGGCACCTCGCGTTCCAGGAACAGCACCCGGTGCCCTTCGGCGGCGAGACCCTTGATGAGCGCGCGAAAGGTGGTCGCATGCCCGTTGCCCCAGGACGAGGCCAGCGACAGCCCGAGGATGACGATGTCCATCGGCTGGCTCATGCTGGCGCCTCCGCAATGCGAACCCGTTCGCGCAGCAGCGCGTCGAGCTGGCGGGCCCGGTGGGCATAGGTGTGCTCTGACAGGATGCGGGCACGGGCGCGCTCGCCGATGGCCTCGTCGCGTCCGGGCGGCAGCGCGCGCAGGCAGTCCGCGACATCCTGCCCGTCGCGCGCCACCAGCACCTCTTCGCCGGGCTTCAGGAACAGCTCGATCCCTTCCCAGTAGTCGGTCATCAGGCAGGCCCCTGCCCCGGCGGCTTCGAAAACGCGCGTGGCGGGCGAGAAACCGATGGCGGCCATCGAGTCGCGGGCGATGTTCAGCACGACCCGCGGCGTCACGTTGAAGGCGTTGTGGTCGGCGGTGCGGACATGGCCAAGGCAGCGCACGTTCTCGGGCACGGCGCCCGCGTCCCAGCCCGACCCGCCGAGCAGGAACCGCAGCGACGGCAGCTCGCGGGCAGGGGCGAAGAAGAACTGCTCCACCCGCGCCTCGCGATCGGGCAGACGGTTGCCGAGGAACGCAAGGTCGCAGGCGAAGCGCGGATCGGCCGGCACCGGGTGGTGGGTCGAGGCATCCAGCGCGTTGTAGATCGGCACGCATTCCCGCGCGCCCAGTGCGCGATAGGCGTCGATCACCGGCTTACCGCCGCCATAGGTCAGCACCAGGTCGATCTGGTCCGGCAGCATCAGCCGCAGCGCGTCCTCGGGGTCGGCCTGCATCGCCGCCAGCGTGGCGGGCGCGTCGACATCCCAGAAGATCCTCAAGGCATCGGGCGCGGCATGGGCCATGACCTCGCGCAGCAGGGCGTCGTCCTCGAAGCCGACGCCGCTGGCCTTGACCACCACGTCGGCCTTCGCCGCCTCGGCCGCCACGCGCTTCAGCGCCTCGGAGGTGCCCTCGTAGACGACGACGTCGCACCAGTCGGGCGGGTCGATGTCGCGGTTGGCCTGCCGGTCGTAGACGTCGGGCTCGTAGAAGGTGATGTGGTGCCCGTGGGCGGAAAGCGCCTGGATGATGCCCCGGTAATAGGTCGCGGCGCCGTTCCAGTAGCTCGACAGAAGGCTCGATCCGTAGAAGGCGATGCGGGTCATTGGCCGGGCTCCATTTCGTGAGTGGTCACACCGAGGCGCGTCAGCACCTCCAGCAATTCGTCGGCCCGGTGGCCGCAGGTGTGGCGGGCCTGGATCGTCTCGAGGCCCCGCGTCGCCTGTTCGCGCGCCGCGTCGGGATCCAAGAGAAGCTCGCGCAGGTGGTCTGTCATCTCGTCGCCGTCGCGGGCGAAGCGGAAGTCGCCGGGGCGGAACAGCCCCTCGGCGTCGTTCCACGGCGCGCTGACCAGCGGGATGCCGCAGGCGAGGGCCTCGAACGGGCGGATCGTGGGGATGCCGGGCAGGCTTTCGACGTAGGGCCGGCGCGGCACGTGAACCGTCACGCGATGCCGGGCGAAGGCCTGCGGGACGTCCGCATTGGCGATGCTGCCGCCGAAGTCGATGCCCGCCTGCGCCAGCCGTTCCAGCGCGTGATCGGGATAGCGGACGCCGTGGATCAGGGTCCTGAGGCGCAGCCGCTCGGCCGGGGCGATCAGGAACGACTCGAGCTCTTCGCTGCGTTCGTCGTCGCCCCAGTTGCCGACCCAGATCAGGTCGCCCTCGGCGGGGGTCTCGGGGTGCGGGTGGAAGATGCTGGTGTCGGCGGCCTCGTGCCAGGTGAAGACCTGCCGCCCCCAGCCCGCCGCAAGATAGGTCTCGCGCAGCGTCTCTCCGAAGGCCAGCACGCCGTCATAGCCCGTCAGGTTCAAGCCGCCGATTTCGCCCTCGGCGCTGACCGCGCGGTGGTGGGTGTCGTGGAACAGCAGCGCAAAGCGTGCGCCGTTTGCCCGCACTTGACCCAGCCGCGCGACCAGCGCCGGGTCCGTCCATTCGTGCACGACCACCACGTCGGCGGTCTCAAGCGCCGCCTCGTGATCGAAGCTGTCCGGGTAGATCTCGTAGCTGAGGTCGGGGAAGGCACGCTCGAAAGCGGAAATGGCGCCGGGGCCGCGATCGGCAACGAGATTCTCGCGGCTCCACGCGCCCTCGGGTTCCAGCGCTTGAGTTTCGTGACCGCGCGCCTGCAGCGCCCGCATGACCCCGCGCAGGAAATGAGCGTTCCCGTGGTTCCAGTCCGAGGCCAGCGAGTGGGTGTAGAAAACGAACCTCATGCTGCTCCCTCGGTCGTCAGGTTTCGTGCGCGGACGCGGTCGTGGATCGCCGCCATCGCCTGCGCCTGGGCATCGGCGGAATAGCGCCCCGCGCGCTCTTGCGCCGCTTCGCCAAGCGCCGCGCGCCGGGCTTCATCGCTGGCGAGATCGTTCAGCGCCTTTGCCAGCGCGCCGGCGTTGCGCGGCGGGAAGAATACCCCGGCCCCGTCCCACAGTTCCCGGAAAGTCGGATTGTCGGCCAGCACCAGCGGCGCACCGGCGTGCGCGGCTTCCAGCACCGCCAGCCCGAACGGCTCGTAGACCGAGGGCGAAACGAAGATCCCGGCACTCGCGATCAGCCTAGCCGCATCGTCGTGTCCAAGTTGCCCGAGGTGATCGGCGAAGCGGATGCCAATCTGCGCCCCGTTCGGACCCTGGTCAGCACCCAGCAAAAGTATCGGCCAATCGCAGTCGCGCGCCGCTTCGTCGAGGGTCGCGCCGCCCTTGCTTTCGTCCCACCAGCGCCCGGCCGCAACGACAGTGCACGACCGTTCTGCCGCCGGCACGGACCCGCTGCTGGCATTGTGGACGACGTCCACCTTCCCCAGCCCGTCATAAAGCCGCTCCGTCGCCGCAGCGTGGCTGGCCGAGGGCGCGACCACCGCATCGGCCCGCGCCAGTCCGGCGGCCGTCAGGTTTTGGATCCAGCGCATGTCGTCAGGTACGGATTCGCCGCGCACGGCGTCGAACCAACTGGCGAGGCAGGAATGCGAGACCGCGACCACCGGCAGCCCGTCCGGAATGTCGGCGGCGAGGCTTGGCAGGTTGCACTGGATCACCGCGGCACCACGGTGCGCGGCGGTCTCGGCCAGCCAGCGCCCGGCACCGGCGACCTCGTCCGGCCCCTGCGCCATCCAGTCGAGGGACTGCGAACCCCAGTCGAGCGGGCCGAGCGCTTCGGCCTCGGCGCGCTGGGTGTTCGTGGGGGCCGGGCCGAAGCCGGCGAAGCAGACCGGTCTGTCCAACCTAGTCAGGCCGGCGGCAAGGTCGACGGCATATCGCCAGACGCCGCCGACGGCGTCCAAGGTCATCAGGACGGGTGCGGTCATGCCGGGACCCGCTGACGTTCGGGCAGCCGCGTGCCGTTCTGCGACAGCCAGTCGGCAAGGTTGCGCAGCCCGTCGCGCCAACCGACCTGCGCGTGCCAGCCGCTTGCCGCTTCGAGCGCGCGGGTGTCGGCGACGAACCACGGCTGATCGCCCTGGCGCCAATCCTCGAACGTGACGTCGATGGTGCGGCCGGTCACCGCCTCGATCTCGCGCAGCACCTGAATCAGGCTGACCGTGTTGGACGGCCCCCCGCCCAGGTTGAACGCCCGCCCCGAGAGAATGTCGATCTTGTCCAGCACCGCGCGATACGCCCGCACCGCATCCGACACGTGGAGCACGTCGCGCACCTGCCGCCCCGTGCCGAAGACGGTGATCGGCCGCCCGGCGAGCGCCTGGATCAGGAAATGTGCGACCCAGCCCTGGTCCTCGGTGCCGAACTGGCGCGGGCCGTAGATGCAGCTCATCCTGAGGACCGACGCGGGCAGGCCGTAGCTTTTCGCGTAGTCCAGGACATACTGGTCCGCCACGCCCTTGGAGCAGCCGTAGGGCGTGCAGAAATCCAGCGGCCGACCCTCGCCCACGCCATGCGCGCGGATATCTTCGTCCATCGGTGCGCAGGCGTCGTTGGTGTCGGCGACTTCCAGGTCGGCCAGCGCACCATAGACCTTGTTGGTCGAGGCAAAAACCAGCGGTACCTTGCGGCCGGTTGCGCGGATGCCTTCAAGCACGTTGAGCGTGCCGCGTGCATTGACGTCGAAATCAGCCATTGGCGACACCAGCGAAGTCGTCACCGCCGTCTGCGCCGCCATGTGCAGCACCGCGTCGGCGTCCCGCACCGCCTCGCGCACCGCCAGCTCGTCGCGGAGGTCGGCCGGAAGCGCATGGAGCCGGGGGCCGTGACGCTCGGCCAGCCAGTGCAGGTTGCGCTCGACTCCCGGGCGGCTGAGGTTGTCGATGACGACGACGTCGCGCCCTTCGGCAAGGAAGCTCTCGGCGAGGTTCGACCCGATGAAGCCCGCGCCGCCGGTGATGGCGATCGGGCGCGCCTGCTTTGCCACCGCGGGCGCTGCCAGCCGCGCCACCTCGCGCACCTGATCCGGGCCGCCGGCCTCGAGCAGTCGCGCCAGCAGCTTGGGCGTCCCGTCCGCCTCTACCGCGCCGAGGTGATAGTGGCGGGGATCGAACCAATGGCCTTCCTGGACCGCCACTTCTTCGGGCAAGTCGCGCCAGGCGTACCAATAGAGACGGTCCGCACCTGCATCGAGCGCGCCGAGGAAGCGGCGCGCCTGCTCCATGTCGTCGCGGCGCCAGGTCGAATAGCCCGTCTCGGTGATCCAGATCTCGCAGGACGGGTTCCAGCGATCGAGGATCTCGCGCATCTCGGCCAGGTGCGTGTCCCAGCCGTTCCACGAGCCTTCTTCGCTGTCCCAGGTGCCGGGGAAGCCGTGGATGCCGGCCGCGTCGACCTCGGCGAGCACGCCGCGCTCGCCCATCAGGTTCAGCCAGTATGCATCGAAGGGTGCCGGGCCGCCGAGGACCGGCTTCCATCCGCGCTTCTTGACCCAGTGGGCGGCGTTGCCGACCATCTCGCAGAAGAGGTCGCACTCCGGATCTTCGCGCCAATCCCAGTCGAGCAGGTTGTTGGGCTCGTTCCAGAGTTCGACATACCTGAAATGCTCCCCGTGCCGGGTCAGCACCATGTCGAGGAAGTCCGCGAAGTCCTTCAGCACCTTCGGCGCACCGGAACTGCGCCCGGTGCGCGACAGCGAAGGCGGTGTGTAGTGCACGCACGGCAGCAGCTCGATGTCACGCGCCAGCCGCGGAAGCAGCCAGTCGTACCACTCCTGCCCGCCGGGCGCGTGGTACTCGGCCCAACTCAGGTGAGTGCGGAGGTACCTGGCACCCGAGGCCACGAGCCTCGGCATGACCTCCTCAACCCTTTCATATTCGCCAGGACGGAACCACTCGACGAAGCCGTATTCGTCGCTCACGATACCAGACCCCGCTCCTCGAGCTGGCGCCGCATCTCGTCACCGCGGTCCTTCTTGCCGGTGTCGGGCGCGCTGCGCACCCACTCGACGAACGGCCCGAGGCTGTCTTCGAGCCGTTTTTCGGGCGCAAAGCCCAGCAGCTCGTTCGCCTTGGTGATGTCCGCGAAACAGTTGCGGATGTCGCCCGAGCGGAACTTGCCCAGCACCTCGGGCTGAAGCTCGGGGCAACCCATCGCCTCGGCCAGAAGCTCGGCCACCTGGACGATCGTGTAGGAGTTGCCCGAGCCGACATTGATGACATGCCCGGCGGCCTCGTCATGCTCCAGCGCCAGTGCGAAGGCGCGGGCGACGTCGTCGACATGGACGAAGTCGCGCTTCTGCTGGCCGTCTTCGAAGATGGTGGGTCGCTGGCCGGCAGCCAGCCGCGAGGCGAAGTTGGCCAGAACGCCCGTGTAGGGGTTCGACAGGGCCTGCCCCGCACCGAACACGTTGAAAAGGCGAAGCGCGGTCGTCGGAATGTTGTAGGCCTCGCCGAAGATCAGGCAGGCTTGCTCCTGCTGGTACTTCGTCAGCGCGTAGATCGATGCAAGGTCGACCCGTTTGTCCTCGCTGGTCGGTTGCGCGGTCAGTTCGGCACCGGTCGGGCCCTCGGGCTCCCATTTGCCGTCCTTCAGATCGGCGGTGCGGCGGCGCACCCTCTCGTGCAGATGGCCGTCGGGGTCGGCGTAGTAGCCCTCGCCATAGACGCTCATCGACGAGGCGACGACGAGGCGGCGGATCGGGTCCTCGGCGATCGCCTCGAGCAGAACGGCGGTGCCCAGGTCATTGGCGCTGACATAACGTGCGATCTCGTACATGGACTGACCGACGCCGACTTCGGCCGCCAGATGCACGACCTCGTCCACGCCCTTGAGCGCCGAGCGCAGCGTATCGATGTCGCGAACGTCGCCCTTGACCACCTCGGCCTCGGCCGGCGGCTCGGCGGCGGCATCGCCATGAACCTGGTCGATCATCGCGTCGTAGAGGACCACCTCGCGGCCGCGGGCGAGCAGCTCTGTCGCCACCTGCCGCCCGATGAAGCCGCAGCCGCCCGTCACCAGCGTTTTTCCCATGGTTCCCATCCCTCGAAAATTATGCATCTTTCGGGCCAAAGTAGGCAGAAGAAGCAGAAGTTCCAGCGAAGCCCTGATTTTACAGCCTTCCTCGGCGGAAGCATCATCTTCAGAGACTTCCGAAGCTTCTTCAGGAACAGATCAATTCGCCGTGAGTTGGCCGGGTCCACGCGCGACGACGGCAGGTGCGGGCAAGCCACCGCCGCCAAACCAAGGAGAGACGATGAAAGACCACAGCAGCACCGCCACAGCCGCCCTTCCAGACCCCGTCGGCGCGCCGGTCGGCCACGCGGCGCAGGTTGTGGCGCCCGGACAGGTCGAGATGGTCGAGCTTCCCCTGCCCCGCCCCGGCGCGGGCCAGATCCTCGTCCGGATCGAAGGCTGCGGCGTCTGCGCCTCGAACCTCGAGCCGTGGTCAGGCCCGGACTGGCAGGACTTCCCGATGGAGCCGGGCGTGATGGGGCACGAGGCCTGGGGCGTGATCGAGGCGCTGGGCGAGGGCGTGAGCGGCCTGCACGTGGGCCAGCGGATCGCTTGGCTGGGCAACCACGGCTATGCCAGCCACGAGCTTATCGCCGCCGAAACTGCGCTTTCCCTTCCCGCGGCTCTGGACGGGCAACCGGTGCCGGCCGAGCCGCTGGGCTGCGCGATGAACATCTTTCACCGCGCGCAGATCAGCGCGGGGCAAACAGTCGCGATCATCGGCATCGGCTTCATCGGCGCCGCGTTGACCGCCCTCGCGGCACAGGCGGGTGCACGAGTCATCGCAATCTCGCGCCGCCAGGAGTCGCTCGACCTCGCGCGCCGCATGGGCGCCGCCGACACGATCCCGATGGAGGACCATTGGGAGATCATGCGCGAACTCGGGCGCCTGACCGAGGACCGGCTGGCCGACGTGGTGATCGAGGCGGTGGGCCTGCAATGGCCGCTCGACCTCGCCGGCGAACTGGTGCGCGAAGGCGGTCGCCTGGTGATCGCAGGTTACCACCAGAACGGTCCACGCCAGGTGAACATGCAGATGTGGAACTGGAAGGGCATCGACATCGCCAGCGCCCATGAGCGCGACCCCGATGTCCAGCGCCGCGGGATGGAGGAAGGCATTGCCGCGGCCGCCGAGGGGCGGCTGGATCTGGGCGCGCTCATCACCCACCGCTACCCGCTGTCGCGCCTGGGCGACGCGCTCGACGCGACGCGCGACAAGCCGCAGGGCTTCGTGAAGAGCTGGGTTTCGCCGGAGGACGCAAAATGAGCGACACGTTGACCCTGAGCCCCGACACCACGGCCACGAGTACGCACCGCCCCCGCCTCGCTTTTCTCGGCCTCGGCTGGATCGGCCGGAACCGGATGGAGGCGGTCGCCGCCGAGGACATCGCCGAGATCGTTGCGATCTCGGACCCCTCACCCGAGGCGATGGACGAAGCCGCGCATGTCGCGCCGGATGCCACGCGCTGCGACGGGCTGGATGCCCTTCTGGCGACGAAGCCCGACGGCGTCGTGATCGCCACCCCTTCGGCCCTTCATGCCGAACAGACCATCGCCGCGCTGAAAGCCGGCGCTGCCGTCTTCTGCCAGAAGCCGCTGGGCCGGACTGAGGCCGAGGCGCGCGCCTGCATCGACGCCGCCCGCACCGCCGACCTGCTGCTGTCCGCCGACCTCAGCTATCGCCACGCCGCGGCCTTCCTCGCCCTGCGCGAGGCGGTCGAGGCCGGAGAGCTGGGAACGGTCCACGCGCTAGATCTGACGTTCCACAACGCCTACGGCCCCGACAAGGCGTGGTTCCGCGACCGTGCGCTGTCGGGCGGCGGCTGCCTCATCGACCTCGGCGCGCATCTTCTGGATATGGCCGCCTGGGCGCTCGGGGCGCGCGACCTGCGCTGCACCTCGGCGCACCTCTACGCGGGCGGGCAGCGCCTGACCGGAGACGCCGTCGCAACCTCGGTCGAGGATTATGCCGCCGCCACGCTGGAGACGCCGGAAGGCGGGGTGATCCGCATCGCCTGCTCGTGGAACCTGCCTGCAGGCCGCGACGCAGTGATCGGCGTCGATGCCTACGGCGCACAAGGCGGCTTTTCGGTCCAGAACGTCAACGGTAGCTTCTACGACTTCGCGGCCCACCGTCATCACGGCACGCAAAGCGAAGAGCGAATCGCGCCACCCGACGCCTGGGGTGGGCGTGCCGCTGCGCACTGGGCGCGTCGGCTGGCCGAGGGAGAGCGCTTCGAGCCGGCCTGCGAGAGCCTCGCGGAACTTGCCGCAGCCATCGACGCCGTCTACGCCCGCGCCGCCAACTGAAGGCGCCAGCAGCCCCTTCGCAAGCAGGAGCTACATGCGCAGCAGGAGGAACGGTTGAACCCCCGGACCTCTGTCGCATTTTGCGCCGCGGACAAGGGGGCGAGGACTACAGATGAACGACCTCGAGATTCAGGTTCTAGGCATGTCGCGCAGTGGCAACCATGCGGTTTGCAACTGGATCTTCAACCAGGCCGACGCGCCGAAGCTCTTCCTCAACTGCGCCGAGGGCAAGACCGACCCCTTCGCGACCTGTCGCCCGTTCTCTGAAGGCCAGCGAGGATGGCGCGAAGCCCCGGAACGCAGCGTGCCCCCGGGCGCAGGCGGCGATCGCGCCCTGCTCATGCACAGCTACGAAGACAGCTGGTTTGCCCACGCCTTCAGCCGCCCGCTTGAGGCACATCACGACGAATGGCTGGCAGAGTCCCGCCGGCGAGTGCGGCTTCTGATCCTGCGCGACCCGTTCAACCTGTTCGCCAGCCGTCTCAAGATGGGGGCAGAGTTGTCGGTGCCTGTGGCGCGCAAGATGTGGAAGCAGCACGCGCGCGAGGCTTTGGGCGACACGCGCAAGGTCAAGGACAAGGTCGTCGTGCTCTACAATCGCTGGGCCACCGACAGGGACTACCGCCGCAGCATAGCCGGCGAGCTTGGCCTGACCTTCACGGATGCCGGCGCCGACGAGGTGCCGCAGACGATGGGCGGAAGCTCGTTCGACGGGACCTCGTTCCATGGCCGCGCCGCCGAGATGCCGACGCAGGACCGCTGGAAGGCCTATGCCGACGATCCGGCCTACCGCGCGATCTTCGACGCCGAGATGGTATCGCTCGCCACGCGGTTGTTCGGCCTGCCCCCGGTCGATCTGGAACTCGACGATCCGCTGGGTGAGACCCTGCCCGGCCAATAGACCGAGCAGAACCGCCCCGGCATATCACTACGACCGTGCCGCCCTCAGGTCGGTCAGGGCGCGCGCGAACTGCTGGTCGGAGAACGGCTTTTGCAGGCGCGGTCGATCGCTGTAGCTGGGCTCTACTTCCGCATAGCCGGTCGAGAGCAGGAACGGCACGCCGCGCGCGGACAGCCGATCGGCGATCGGATAGCTGCGCTCGGTGCCGAGGTTGACGTCCAGCACCGCAATATCAAGCGCCTCGCGCTCGATGAGGTCGAGCGCCTGCTTCACGCGTGCCGCGGGTCCCACCACAATACAGCCGAACTGTTCCAGCATGTCCTCGAGGTCCATGCACACCAGCATCTCGTCCTCGACCAGCAGAACGCGCAGCCCTTCAAGCCCATCAACGGTCATGGCGTCGCCTCGGGAAGGGGCATGTGGATCTCGCAGATCACGCCGCCGGGATCATGAACAATCCGGACCGTTCCGCCCAGTTCGTGCGCCAAGCCCCTTTTGAGCAAGCGATTGCCGAACCCCCGGTGGTCTGACGGTTCGACCGGGGGACCGTTCTTTTCGACCCAGGTGATGCAAAGCTCGTCTTTGTCGACTTCTCTCCACCGGATCTCGACCAGACCCTGTGGAGCGCTCAGGGCACCGTATTTGACGGCGTTCGTGGCGAGCTCGTGAAAACCCATGCCGAGGGCAAGGGCGACCTTGGGCGAAAGCGGCACCGGCGGCCCTTCGAGCCGGGCCCGCTCGTCCGCACTCTCCGCGTTGAGAAACGGCGCGAGGGCCGAGGCGGCGATCTCGCGCAGGTCCACCTCGTGCCAGTTTTCGCGCATGATCAGGCTGTGGCTTTGGGACAGTGCGAGCAAGCGGCCCTGAAACCCTTTCATCGCTTCGGGTTCGGTGTGGGCGCGCAGGGTCTGGGTCGCGATCGACTGCACCGTCGAGAGCATGTTCTTCACCCGGTGGTTGAGTTCCTGGATCAGCAGATCCTGGTGAGTCTCGAACTTCTGCCGTTCGACCAGTTCACGCTGAATCGACTCGTAGAGCCCGGCATTGTCGATGGCGATCGCGGCCTGCGAGGCGATGGCGGTCACGATCCGCTGGGACCGTTCAGTGAAGACGCCGGGCTTGTCGTGGCCGAAGATCAGCGCCCCCAGGATCTCGCCGCTGCGCGAGATCACGGGCGCCGAAAGGTAGCTCGTGACCGGCAGGTGGCCCGGCGGCATCCCGTTGAACGGGGCGCTCTGGCCGTAGCGGGCGTCCGCCTTGATGTCGTCGATCCGCAGCAC
>NZ_JBELKF010000038.1:0-32797 GCF_042089775.1 Palleronia sp. | reverse complement strand
GAACTGCTGGCCGACCTCTTCCAGCGTGTGGTCGGTGTTCATGCCGATGCCGAAGCGCATCCGCAGGACACGCTCTTCCCGCGGCGTCAGCGAGGCGAGAACCCGCGTCGTCGTCTCCTTCAGGTTCTCCTGAATGGCCGAGTCGAGCGGCAGGACGGCGTTCTTGTCCTCGATGAAGTCGCCGAGCTGGCTGTCCTCTTCGTCGCCGATCGGCGTCTCGAGGCTGATCGGTTCCTTGGCGATCTTCATCACCTTGCGGACCTTCTCGAGCGGCATCTGCAGCTTCTCGGCCAGTTCTTCCGGCGTCGGCTCGCGACCGATCTCGTGCAACATCTGGCGGCCGGTGCGGACCAGCTTGTTGATCGTCTCGATCATGTGGACCGGGATGCGGATCGTGCGGGCCTGGTCTGCGATCGAGCGGGTGATCGCCTGACGGATCCACCACGTCGCGTAGGTCGAGAACTTGTAGCCGCGGCGATACTCGAACTTGTCGACGGCCTTCATCAGGCCGATATTGCCTTCCTGAATGAGATCAAGGAATTGCAGGCCGCGGTTCGTGTACTTCTTGGCGATGGAAATCACGAGACGAAGGTTCGCCTCGACCATCTCCTTCTTGGCCTGACGGGCTTCTTTCTCGCCCTTCTGGACCTGCTGCACGATGCGCCGGAATTCCGAAATGTCGACGCCGACATACTGGCCGACCTGGGCCATCTCGCCGCGAAGCTCCTCGATCTTGTCGGTCGAGCGCTCGAACAGCGACTGCCAGCCACGGCCGGCCTTCTCGCGCATCCGGTCCATCCAGTTCGGATCGAGCTCGGCACCACGATAGGCATCGACGAACTCGCGCCGGTTGATGCGGGCCTGGTCGGCGAGCTTCACCATAGCCGAGTCGATCGACATGATCTTGCGGTTGATGCCGTAAAGCTGGTCGATCAGCGCCTCGATACGGTTGTTGTGAAGGTGAAGCTCCTTCACCAGCACGACGATCTCGCCGCGCAGCTTCTGGTACTTCTCCTCCGCCGCCGCATTGAACGAGCCGTCCTCGTTCAGCGTCGCGGACATGCGCATGTCCTGCATCTCGCTGAGCTGCTCGTAATCGCTGGCGATCGCGTCGAGCATCTCGAGGACGCGGGGCTTGAGCGCGGCTTCCATCGCGGCGAGCGACAGGTTCGCCTGGTCCTCGTCATCCTCGTCGTCGTCGTCGGACTTGCGGATCGGCTCGCCGTCGGCGTCGACCTCTTCCTTGACGACGTCGACCTTCGGCGAGGGCCGCTCCTTCATCTCCTGCGGCGTGGAGCCGAGGTCGGAGACGACGGGCTCGTCGCCCTCTTCGCCCATAGAACGGCCGAACGTCGTCTCAAGGTCGATGACGTCCCGCAGCAGGATGTCCTCGGACAGAAGTTCGTCGCGCCAGATCGTGATGGCCTGGAAGGTCAGCGGGCTTTCGCACAGACCCGCGATCATCGTGTTGCGGCCGGCCTCGATGCGCTTGGCGATCGCAATCTCGCCCTCGCGGGACAGAAGCTCGACCGAGCCCATCTCGCGCAGGTACATCCGCACCGGATCGTCGGTGCGGTCAAGCTTCTCGGTCTCGGACGATGCGACCGCGACGTCGCGGGTATCGTTGCGGGCGACGACATCGGTGGACTTCTTGTCCTCCTCGTCGGCGGCTTCTTCTTCCTCGATGACGTTGATGCCCATTTCGGACAGCATCGACATCACGTCCTCGATCTGCTCGGAACTCACCTGCTCGGGCGGGAGGACCGCGTTGAGCTGATCGTAGGTGATGTACCCACGTTCCCTTGCGTCGGCGATCATCTTCTTGACGGCAGCCTGGCTCATGTCGAGCATGGCCTCTCCGTCCTGATCGTCCTTGCGTTCCTCTACGCTGTCCTTAGCGGCCATGCGGCTCTCTCCTTCCCGCGGATCGCGGTGTCCCGTGGCGGGTCTCGATGCGGCCCGCTTCGCGATTCGCTCCATCCGAATCAGTGATTCGCAGGTTGAAAACGTCGACTACCCTACCAAACCCGAACCGTCTTACCCAGAGCGGGCGGATCACTTTCCGTCCTTGCGTGTCCCCGATCCGATCTGGCTGAGCAGACGGTCGAGGGCGCTTCGTTCTTCCCGGTCCAAACGGACGCCATTCGGCGCCAGATCGAACCGCCTGCGGTCCTCGCCCTGGCTGCGTTCCGCCCGGGCGCGCGCTTGTGCCGCCTGGGACAGCCGCCAGGTCAGCGCCTCGTCATCGACGGCGCCGATATCCCCGAGCGCCTCGTCAATCTCCCGCGCCGCACCCTGCCGGGCGGCAAGCTTGGCGAGTTCTTCGGCCAGACATTGCTGCGCCACCTCCACCTTGTTCGAGCGGAGCGCGGGAACGATGTCGAGATGGCGCGTGGTGCGCAGCTTTTCAAGGGCATGCGGCCCCAAGGCCGACTCGACCGCCGCGCGGCAGGCATCGGCGTCCGTGGCCGGGTGTGCCAGCAAGCAGTCACAGAGCCGCGCGTGATCCGGATCCGAGAACTCCAGCCGGTCGAGCGCGGGCTCAAACCTCTCGACGAGCGAAGGATAGCGCAGCAGCAGCGCCAGCACGACCGCCTCGCGCAGCCGGTCCACCGAATCGTCCGACATCAGCTCGGAACTGCGGGTCGTCGGGTTCGCGCTGAGCGGCGCATCGCGGCGCTTGCCCCGCGGCGTCCAGGCCCGGCGCGGATTGAAAAGCTGGTAGCGACGCTCTTTGAAGGCGTCGCCGTAGTGGCGCTTGATCGACGGGTCCTTGATCTGCGCCAGCACCTCGCGCAGCCGCTTGTCGAGTGCCGCACGCCGCTCGGGGCTATCGATCGGGCGGCCCTCGGTCTCAGCCTTCCACAGCAGGTCGACCATGGGAATCGCCTGATCCAGAAGCTCCTGCATCGCGCCCGCGCCCTTGGCTCGAAGGAGGTCGTCAGGATCGAGCCCCTCGGGCATCAGGCAGAAGCGCAGCGACTTGCCAGCCTCGACCAGCGGCAGCGCCAGCCGCGCGACGCGCAGCGCCGCCCCCTGCCCCGCCCGATCCCCGTCGAGCGCCAAGACAGGCTCGTCATGGACGCGCCAGAGCAGGCGCAACTGATCCTCGGTTACGGCAGTGCCAAGAGGAGCCACAGTCGCGCCAAATCCCGCCTCGGACAGCGCGATGACGTCCATGTAGCCCTCCGCCACCACCAACTGCGCGTCGCGACCCGCCTCGCGGCGCGCGTTGCCGAGGTTGTAGAGGTTGCGACCTTTGTCGAAGAGCTCGGTCTCGGGCGAGTTCAGGTACTTGGCGTTGTCGTTCGGGTCCATCGCCCGTCCGCCGAACGCGATGGCGCGCCCGCGGGCGTCGCGGATGGGAAAGAGGATGCGATTGCGAAAGACGTCGTATGGCTGACCGCCGCGGTCGCTGACCTTCTCGAGCCCGACCGACTGGATCATCTCGGGCGCGATGCCCTTCTGCCGCAGGTGGGCGCCCAGCCGGCGCCAGTCGTCGGGGGCAAAGCCGATCTCCCACCGCTCGCAGGCGGCATCATCGAGGCCGCGCCCTTTGAGGTAGTCTCGCGCCGCGGCACCGGCTCCGGTCCGCAGTTGCAGGCGGTAGAACTTCACCGCCTCTTCCATCACCTCGGCCAGATCGGTCCGGCGATCGGACCGTTCCTTGGCGCGCGGGTCCTCCTGCGGCATCTCGAGCCCTGCCTCGGCGGCGAGGATGCGCACTGCATCAATAAACGAGACGTTCTCTGTCTCGCGCACGAAGGTGATGGCGTCGCCCTTCGCGTGGCAGCCGAAGCAGTAGTAATAGCCCTCGCGGTCGAGGACGTGGAAAGACGCGGACTTTTCCTGGTGGAATGGACAGGACGCCCACATGTCGCCCTTGCCCTGCTGGGACTTGCGGCTGTCCCAGACCACTTTTCGCCCGACCACCTGCGCGATGCTCAGGCGCGAACGCAGCTCGTCTAGGAAACCGGGGGGCAGGCTCATGCTCCGTTATATCAGTCCCGCCCGCCGGTCTGTCCAGAGGTTGCGGTTCAGCAGTCGTCGACAGTGATCGTTGCGAGCGGCTGATCGTCGCTCGTGACGATGGTCGCGGCGACGCCGTAGGTCTCGACGAAGCGCGCGGTCGCGGGCGCGGCGCACAGCTGCTCACGGATCGAGCGGGCGGCGACAAGTTCGTAGCCTTCGCGCGCAGCGGGTCCGAAAGCCGTGGACGGCTGAATGTGACGGAAGCGCATGGCCAGCGTGTCACCCTCGGCGCTGGCGCCCTGGATTTCGAGGTCGGGCGTCAGCATCTGCCCCTGCCGCGCGTCGAGCGCCTGGGCCACGGCGGTCAGCGCCGGCGGCGTCGCGGCGGCGCTCGCGGCACCTTCGGCATCCACCGTGAGGTCCGGCGTGGCGATCTGATCGGTGGTCGGCGCGCAAGCCAGAAGCGCCAGCGGCGCGGCAAGGATCAGGCGGTGGAACATCGGGGTCTCCCTTGTGGTGTCGGGCAAAAAGACAGAGCGGATCGCACCCGCTCCACCCTATCTGGTTCGGCAAACGCCGAAGGCACGCGGCTCGGTGCCCAGAAAGGGGCGCGTGTGTGCCTTGATGCCGCCCCGTTCCGCTGGCCCTTGGTTCCGTGCGGAGGATCTCGCCGGAAAGGCGTCTGCCTCTCCTTCGCAGTCGTGCGGCACAGCCTCGCGGCTTTCGCATTCACCATGGGAACCTGGAATGGCGAAACGCAACAGGACGACACAGGCCGGGCATTCGGTGAGACGGCGAGTCGCCGCCTTCGGCAAGGCAGAGGACGGGTCGTTCGTCATCCTGGCGCTCTTCTTCTTCGTCGCGATCTTCCTGACGGGCGGCGTCGTCGTCGACCTTTTGCGCCACGACTACCAGCGGACGCAGATGCAGACCACGCTCGACAATGCGGTGCTTGCGGCGGCGGATCTCGACCAGATGCTCGACCCCGAAGGCGTGGTCCGCGACTACTTCGACAAAGCCGGGCTTGCCGGCGCGCTGACGAATGTCGAGGTGACGGCCCAGGTGAATTCCCGAGTGGTGTCGGCCGCTGCAGAGATGCCCCTGCCCACCCTGTTCATGGACGCGCTCGGCGTCGACGACATCGGCGGAGCGGTCGCCGGCACCGCACGGGAAGATATCCGCGATATCGAAATCTCGATGGCATTGGATATCTCGGGCTCGATGGGCATGAATGGCAGGCTCGGCTACATGAAGGCCGCCGCGAAGGATTTCGTGGACAAGATGCTTCTCGACGCGAACGGTAGTCCAATCGAGGGCGAAATCTCGATCAATATCGTACCATATGCATCCCAAGTTAACGCCGGTCCGGAAATGCTTGCGCAAATGTCGCGAACGCATTCCCATGACTATTCCCACTGTCTCGACTTTCCGTCAGAGGCCTTCGAGACGACCGAGATGTCGCGTGAGACGCCTTACAAGCAGACGGCCCACTTCATGTGGGCGTCCGACACCAGGGGCAATCCCTACATCCCGCCCTCGAACAATCGCAGTCTTCTGGAGGATTATCTCCAGTGCCGGACCGAAGAGAACAGTCGTGCGCTTTACCTCGCGGACGACCGCGCCCTGCTACACAACAAGATCGATGGTCTTGAAGACGGGGGTAACACGTCGATCGAGATCGGAATGAAATGGGCGATGGGTCTGCTCGACCCCAAGATGCGCCCCGTAGTTTCCGAACTCGCCAGCATCGATCCGGATTTTGAGGACAGGCCTTTTGATTATGATCGCGAGAACTCGATGAAGGTGTTGATCGTCATGACGGACGGCGAAAACACGACACAGCTCTCGATGAAGCCCGAATACTCCGGCAGCAACATGTCAGATATCTGGAAGGGATTCGACTGGTGGAACAACCTGCGCTTTTCGGTTCAGGACGAGGAACCGCGCGACGCAGATAGGGACAACTATTACTACGAGGATTACTACATTGCGACCGAGAGGGTTTGGAGAGATCATCCGGTTGGAGGAACCTCCGCCAGGCAAATGACCTGGGCGGACGTCTGGGCAGAAATGCCCTTGGGTTGGCATGCGTACTGGGCGCGGATGGAACAAAGTTCAAACTGGTACGACCGACAAGCCCTCCTGAACAAGTGGTACCACGGGGTAATCGACGAGATTGGCCCCGCCGAAAAAGATGCCCGCCTGACCTCCCTCTGTTCGGCCATTCGCGAGCGGGACGTCGTGGTATTTACCATCGCCTTCGATATTTCAGAGGACAATTCGCGTCTTCTCAAGTCTTGTGCAACGACGCCGAACCATTACTACAACGTCACCGGCAACCAGATTAACTACGCCTTCTCGTCAATCGCCGGCACGATCAACCAGTTGCAACTCGTGCAATGACGTTGCTGTCCCGCCTTCGCCGGTTCCTTCGTGCCTCGGACGGTACCGCGTCGATCGAGGTCGTGATCCTGTTTCCACTCATGCTCTGGCCGTTCCTCACGGGAATGGAGGCCGGGATCATGCAGATGCGCCGGGTCATGTTCGAACATGCCGTCGATGTCGTGGCACGCGATGTCCGCATGGGGATGCCGGGCTTCGGCACCGCACCCGAGATTCGGGCCGCAGTCTGCGACAGGGCCGGGATCATTCCCGACTGCGGCAACAATCTGATGCTCGAGCTTTCTCCGGTCCAGGTGGAGGGCTTCACCGCGACCGAGTCCGCCGTGACCTGTCGCAATCGCGACCTTGAGGTTCAGCCCGCCACCACCTTCAACCCCGGCTCCCAGAACGAGTTGATGTTCATGCGGTTCTGCGTGCTCTACGATCCGATCTTTCCCGGCGTCGGGATCGGGGCGCGACTGGACCGTGTGGAAGGCGGAGGTGTCGCCATGGTGACAGAAACCTTTTTCGTGAACGAGCCATGAGGATACCAAAGCTCCTTCGGCGACTGAAACGGTTCACCGCGGACGAGTCCGGGTCGTACACGGTCGAGCTCGTCCTCATGCTGCCTGTGCTGTGCCTGACCATCTTCACGATGCTCACCTTCATCGACGCCTACCGCGCAAAGGTCCACGCATTGCGCGTGACCTACGCCGTGGGCGACATGCTTTCGCGCGCGCAGTTCCCGGTAACGCACCAGACGATCACCGGGCTCGCCGAGGTCTTCGACGAGCTTGCCATCGGCGCCCACAACACCTCGATCCGGGTGACATCGATCATGTGGGACGAAAGCAATGACACGCATCTGCTGGTCTGGTCCGACTCAGCGCGCGCAGGATCGCCAACGCCCCCGCCGCAACCGATCAACGACACCACCCTGCCCGACATCATCCATACGCTGCCGAACCTGGCGAACGGCGATTCCGTCATCGTCGTCGAAAGCTGGCTCTACTATAAGCCGCCATTCGACATCGGCTTCGGCGATCGGACCTTCGAGCATCTCGAAGTGGTGTCACCCCGTTTCATCCCGGTGCTGAGGTACGAAACGGAGGGCGTAACGGGCTAGTGCACCTTGTCCCGCTGCAGCGCTAGAAGGTCGGCCATCGCCTTGGTCTGACCGGCGCCCGTCATGCCGCCGACGCCGAGGCGACGACCCCACCGCCACCAGAGGCCGGGGGCCCAGGCAAACGGGCGTGACCGGGCGAGGCGGACGACAAAACCGTTGGACGGCTTGACTGCGAAAAGTCCGCGATCCACGTGTTCAATCTCCTCCATCATCGCGAGCACCCGACCGTCCGACTGGACGAGCCCGGCCTCGGTCAGGAAAAGAACGTGGGCGGTCGCGCGCCACATCGCGAGCGCCCCGTAAGCGGCCAGAACTGCGCAGATCAGCAACGCCAGTCGCGCCCCGATCCCGGCCGGCGCCGTCGCGGCGAGCCACATGAGCAGCACCGCAAGAGCAGTGAGCATGGTGGTACCGAAAATTCGGCGCGGCTGCGAGGCGCGGAGTTCGGCGATGATCGCGGGTTCGGACATGGCAGACGCATATCCGGCCGGCCGGTCCCTGAAAAGGCGATTGCCGCGGCCGGGTCTGCACCGTTAGCATGAGGCTCGCCCACGGAGCCCACCCATGCGCCGCGCCCTGATCGTCTGCTGCCTTGCCGCTGGTTGCGGAATGCCCGACCTCGACACACCGGCGACCCGCGCCGGTGCGGTGGGGTCCTATCCCGAAATTGCGCCCCGCGCCGAGATTCTGTCGCGTGTGACCGCCGACGCCACCACCGGGACCGTTGCGGACCTGTCCGCACGTAGCGCGCGCCTTGCGTCTCGTGACGTGAGCGCACAGGGAGGCACGGTCGATCGCGCCGGCATTCTTGGCCGCGCCGATGCACTGCAAGCACGCGCGCTGGGCGTCCGCAACGTGAAGCCCGTAGACGACGCCTCGGCTGCGGCCGACCTGCGGCAGCGCGCCGACGCGATCCGATCCAGCCGCGGCACCCCTGCCGTGCCCCCGCCGCCCACGGCGGAAGACGTCGAAGCGGCCGAACGTCTGCGGCGTCTGCGCCGCTTGCGCGACGGCACGGGCGACGACCCCCTTTGATCGGGGCGTGATCTCGGCTAAGGCCCAAGCCCGACGCCGTCAGATCGAAGGAGCCCCGCCATGTCAGACCCCCTCCGCCTCGGGATCGCGGGCCTTGGCACCGTCGGCGCCGGCGTCGTGAAGATCCTGGAAAAACGCGGCGACCTGATCGCCGCTCGCGCCGGCCGCCCGATCAAGGTCGCCGCCGTTTCGGCTCGCACGCAGGACAAGGACCGCGGGTTCGACATGTCGCCCTACGCGTGGGAGAGCGATCCCGTCAGCCTCGCCTCGCGTGACGACGTCGACCTCGTGATCGAACTCGTGGGCGGAGACACCGGACCCGCGAAGGACACGGTCGAGGCCGCGATCGCAAACGGCAAGGATGTCGTGACGGCGAACAAGGCGATGCTGGCCCTCCACGGTCAGGAGATCGCCGAGGCGGCCGAGGCAAAAGGGCTCTGCGTCCGGTTCGAGGCGGCCGTCGCGGGCGGCATTCCCTGCGTGAAGGCCCTGACAGAAAGCCTTGCCGGCAACCGGATCGACCGGGTGATGGGCGTGATGAACGGCACCTGCAACTACATCCTCACGCGGATGGAGGATGCCGGCCTGCCTTACGACACCGTGTTCGCCGAGGCGAAGGCGCTAGGATACCTCGAGGCGGACCCGACGCTCGACGTGGGTGGAATCGACGCGGGCCACAAGCTGGCGCTGCTGGCGTCCATCGCCTTCGGCACCAGGGTGGATTTCGAGGGCGTGAAGCTCGAAGGGATCGAGCGCGTCTCGATCGCCGATATCCGCCACGCGAACGACATGGGCTTCAAGGTCAAACTGCTGGGCGTCGCGCGCATGACCGGCCGGGGACTCGAGGCGCGGATGTCGCCCTGCCTCATGCCCGCCGCGTCACCCCTGGGCCAGTTGTCAGGCGCGACGAACATGGTCGTCCTCGAAGGCGACGCAGTGGGCCAGATCGTCCTGCGCGGCGCCGGCGCGGGCGAAGGTCCGACCGCCAGCGCCGTCCTGTCCGACGTCATCGAGCTTGCGCGCGGCACACGGTTGCCAACCTTCGGGCAGCCGGCGGCGTCGCTTGTCGCCGGCACGCGAGCGCGGGCCGAAAGTCCCGCCCCGTATTACCTGCGGATGGAACTGCAGGACAAACCGGGTGCACTGGCGAAGGCCGCGGCGTGTCTGGGGAATGCGGGGATCTCGATCGACCGGATGCGGCAATACGATCATGCCGACGCCTCGGTCGCGCCTGTCATCATGGTCACGCACAAGGCAGGCCGCCCGGACCTCGACGCTGCGCTTCAGACGATGTCAGAGACGGGCGTGCTGATGGGCGAGCCGGTCGCCCTTCGGATCGAAGAGCTCGACGACTGAGTCTTGCTCGGGCGCGTGGCCAAAGCGGCCCGGTCTGCGGATGTTCACTCGACCACTGGCGGTAACAGCCTTGTGCGCCGTGCTACGTGCTTGCTAGGACGCAGGCAACCGCGACAAGGAGACGCTTTCGATGGCCACGCCAGATTTCAACGACCGGATGCTATCCTTGGGCCTCGCCCGTGTCTCCGAGGCGGCGGCGCTTGCGTCTGGCCGCTGGGTCGGCCGCGGTGACGAAAAGGC
This sequence comes from Palleronia sp., assembly GCF_042089775.1. Lineage (NCBI taxonomy): Bacteria > Pseudomonadati > Pseudomonadota > Alphaproteobacteria > Rhodobacterales > Roseobacteraceae > Palleronia > Palleronia sp. Next base: position 22,686 of record NZ_JBELKF010000038.1, on the reverse strand, counting down.
CGCCGATCAGGCCGCCGTCACGGCCATGCGTGACCAGCTGAACAAGCTGTCCATCCGCGGCACCGTGGTCATCGGCGAGGGCGAGCGCGACGAGGCGCCGATGCTTTTTATCGGCGAAGAGGTCGGCACCGGCGAAGGTCCCGAGGTGGACATCGCGCTCGACCCTCTCGAAGGGACCACACTGACCGCCAAGGACATGCCGAACGCGCTGACCGTGATCGCGATGGGTCCGCGCGGCTCTCTGTTGCACGCGCCGGACGTCTACATGGAAAAGCTCGCCGTCGGACCCGGCCTGCGCCCCGGCGTTGTCACGATGGACATGAGCCCGGCCGAGCGCGTCTCGGCGCTGGCCTCGGCCAAGGGCGTGTCGACCAATGACATCACGGTCTGTGTGCTGGAACGGCCGCGCCACGTGGACATGATCGCCGAACTGCGCACCACCGGCTGTGCGATTCGCCTGATCACCGACGGCGACGTCGCCGGCATCATCCATTGCGCCGAACCGTCGACCGGCATCGACATGTACATGGGCTCGGGCGGCGCGCCCGAGGGGGTGCTTGCTGCCGCCGCGCTGAAATGCATGGGCGGCCAGATGTACGGCAAGCTCACCTTCCGCGACGACGCCGAGCGTGGCCGGGCCGAGAAGGCCGGCGTGAAGAACTTCGATCGGGTCTATACGCGCGATGATCTGGTCCAGGACGACGTGATCTTTGCCGCGACCGGCGTGACCGACGGCTCGATGGTGCCCGGCATCAAGCGCGAGCCCGGCTATTTCACGACCGAGACGATCCTCATGCGCTCCAAGACCGGGTCGGTCCGGCGCATGACCTATCGCAACCCGATCGAGCGCTCGCCCACGGGTAACAAATGATGATCCCCAGCGGGTTTCCCGACAAGGCCGAGATCTCGCGACTTTCGGCCGCTATGCTGCTCGAGATCAAGGCGGTGCACTTCAACGCGGGCGAACCGTTCACGCTCGCCAGTGGGCTGCCCTCGCCCACCTATATCGACTGCCGCAAGTTGATCTCGTTCCCCCGGATCCGCTCGACTCTGATGGACTTCCTCGCCGTGACGGTCATGCGCGAGGCGGGGTTCGAGGCGTTCGACAACATCGCCGGGGGCGAGACGGCGGGGATTCCCTTTGCCGCGCTCGTAGCGGAACGGCTGGCCCTGCCGATGACTTACGTGCGCAAGAAGCCCAAAGGCTACGGCCGCAATGCCCGGATCGAGGGCGCGATGTCGGAAGGACAGCGCGTGCTGCTGGTCGAGGATCTGACGACGGATGGCGGATCCAAGCTGTCCTTCGTGGATGCGATTCGCGAGACGGGCGCAAGCTGTGCGCATACGGCTGTGATCTTCTCGTACGGGATCTTTCCCGAGACCGAGAAGACGCTGAGCGACCACAGCGTAAAGCTCCATTCCTTGTGCACCTGGTGGGACGTGCTCGAGGCGGCTAAGGCCTCGGGCTCGTTCGGTGCGCCGACGCTTCAGGCGGTCGAGTCATTCCTGCAGGACCCCCGCGCCTGGCAAGCGGCCCGCAGCGGCGGCTAACCCTGTGGAAAGTCGGGGATAGTTTTCCCACGGTCTGCAAGCCGCTCATCATATTGCGCTCCGCTTCGTGCAGGGCGCAACATCCACGGCTTGCGGCGGTATTCAGCCTGATACTTATCCCGGCTTGATTGCGCGCCTCGCGGGGGGCTATCTCGCTCGACACGGGGGCCGAACAGAAAGCAGGGGAGAGGGACGATGAACCAGATCGCACCGTTCGCGCAGGGCGCGAGCGAAGGGGATGAAAAAGCCAACCTGCTGCCCCACAACGTCGAGGCCGAGCAGCAGCTTCTAGGCGCCATTCTCACCAATAACGACGTCTACGACCAGGTCGCGAGCGTCATCGACGAGAGCCACTTCTACGACCCCGTCCATGCCCGCATCTACGAGGTCGCGGCCGCGCGAATCGCCAAGAACGCTCTGGCTTCGCCCGTGACGCTGAAGGCGTTCCTTGAGGATGACGAGGGCCTCAAGGAGCTTGGCGGCCCGTCCTACCTCGTGCGCCTCGCGGGTGCCGCAATCTCTTCCTATGCCGCGCGAGACTACGCGCAGATGCTCTATGATCTCGCGATCCGGCGGAAGCTGATCGAGCTGGGGCGCGAGATCTCATCGAAGGCCGGCAAGGTCGATATCTCGTCCGAACCGAAGGAGCAGATCGTCGAGGCCGAACAGGCGCTCTACAAGCTGGCCGAGGCTGGGCAGGCCTCGCAGGGCTTCCAGTCCTTCCTGCGCGCAGTGACCGATGCCGTGAACGTCGCCAACGCCGCCTACCAGCGCGAGGGCGGCCTCGCCGGCATTTCGACCGGGCTCGTCGATCTCGACAAGAAGCTGGGCGGTCTGCACAAGTCGGACCTTCTGATCCTCGCCGGGCGCCCGTCGATGGGCAAGACATCGCTCGCCACGAACATTGCGTTCAACATCGCCAAGGCCTACCGCAAGGGGACGCGGCCCGACGGCACCGAAGGCGCGATCGAAGGCGGCATCGTCGGGTTCTATTCGCTCGAGATGTCGGCAGAACAGTTGGCCGCACGTATCCTTTCTGAAGCCGCCGAGGTCCCGTCCGAGCAGATCCGCCGCGGCGACATGAACGAGACCGAATTCCGGCGCTTCGTCGAGGCCGCCAAGTCGCTGGAAGCCTGCCCGCTCTATATCGACGACACGCCCGCGCTGCCGATCTCGCAGCTTGCGGCACGCGCGCGGCGCCTGAAGCGCGAACACGGTCTCGACGCGCTGATTGTGGACTACCTCCAGCTCGTGAAAGGCACGGGCAAGGGCGACAATCGGGTCAACGAGATTTCGGAGATTTCGCAGGGACTGAAGGCAATCGCGAAAGAGCTCGACATTCCTGTCATCGCGCTGTCGCAGCTGTCGCGGCAGGTCGAAAGCCGCGAGGACAAGCGCCCGCAGCTATCCGACCTTCGAGAATCGGGCTCAATCGAGCAGGACGCCGACGTCGTGATGTTCGTGTTCCGTGAGGAATACTACAAAGAACGCGAAAAGCCCGGCGACCACGAGCTCGAGCGCATGGCGACCTGGCAGGAAGAGATGGAGCGCCTGCACGGTCGCGCGGAGGTCATCATCGGCAAGCAGCGCCACGGGCCGATCGGCTCGGTCGACCTGTCTTTCGAGGGCCGGTTCACGCGCTTCGGAAACCTCGTTCAGCCTTGGCAGCAAGGGTCGAGCCAGGAGTTCTGAGTTGGCTGCGGGGCGGAACCGCCGTCACAACCCGCGCCCTCTCTTGACCCCATCCGGCTTTCTAGGCACCTGCGAGTCATGGCAACCGCACAACTCACTATCGATCTCGCGGCGCTCGCCGCAAACTGGCGCGCTCTCGACGCCCTCTCCGCCCCGTCGGTCGAGACTGCCGCAGTGGTCAAGGCAGACGGCTATGGCTTGGGCGCGGGGCAGGTCGCGCGTACCCTTTTCGACGCAGGTGCGCGGCGGTTCTTCGTCGCCGTAGCCGAAGAGGGCGCGACAATCCGCGAGGCGGTCGGGCCGGACGCAGAGATCTGCGTCTTCTCGGGCCACATGGCGGGCGATGCCGATGCCATCGTTGCGCACAGGCTGATCCCCATGCTCAACTCGATCGAGCAGCTCACCCGGCACTTCGAGACGCTGCCGGGCCACCCGTTCGGCGTGCAGCTCGACACCGGGATGAACAGGCTGGGGCTTGAGCCCGTGGAGTGGTCGGCGGCGCGGCAACTGGTCCTGCAGCAGAACCCGGTCCTGGTGATGAGCCACCTCGCCTGTGCCGACGATGCGTCTGATCCGATGAACCAGCGCCAGCTCGCGACCTTCCGTGACATGACGCGCGGGGTCGACCTTCCGCTGTCGCTTGCGGCGACCGGGGGCATCCTCATGGGCGAAGACTATCACTTCAATGTGACCCGGCCCGGCATCGGGCTCTATGGCGGGCTGCCATTCACGGACGCGCAGCCGGTCGTGCGCCTGACGATCCCCGTGATCCAGGTCCGCGACATCGCCGCTGGTGAGATCGTCGGCTATGGCGGCTCGTGGCTGGCCGATGCGCCGACCACGGTCGCGACTCTGTCCGGCGGATACGCGGACGGGCTGATCCGTGCGATGGGAAACGAGGCGGTCCTGTTCCACGGCGACGTGCCCTGCCCCCTTGTGGGACGGGTTTCGATGGACTTGTTGACGGTCGATGTCAGCCACCTGCCCGAGATTCCCGAATCACTCGACATCCTCGGCCCGTACCAGAGCGTGGATGATCTCGCGGACGCGGCCGGCACCATCGGCTACGAAATTCTGACCGGCCTCGGCCCCAGATATAGCCGTCGCTACACCTGAGTCCCGATTGGGCGCGACAGAATTCCCGCATCTCCAGACAATCTGCCCCCGGTTCCGCCGCGACCAGCGCTTAGCGGAACCAAATACCGCGGCTTTGTATTAGCGTGGAAAGCGGAATATTGCCGACGCAGACCACGGGGGAAAGTGAGAGATGCAGCCGCGCCGAACACCTTACGTACCAATGTCGGTCTATTTTCAGTGGGTTTCTGCGGGGATCCTGTTGGCTGCCACCATGGCTGCCTTCGCGGTTACGGTCGCGGGGTTCCTTGGCCTCATGCCGATGTTAACTTTGCCCTTGCAATTCGGAGACATCGTCTACCCGCAAGCGGGCGCCGCGATCCAGGTCGGGCTTGTCGTGATCCTTGTCGCGATCTGCAGCACTCTTCCCTCGGGCTTCCGGGTTCGGCGGCTTGAGACGTCGCACCGCGACTTTTCGATCTGCATGTCCGACGTGGCCGAGGCCTACCAGCTTTGCCACGCCGCGGACCGACAAGGGGCCTTCAACCTCGCCACCGAATACGACGCGGTGAAAGAGCGGATCATGTACTTGCGCAGCCACCCCGATCTGCACGAGCTTGAGCCCGAGATCCTAGAAGCTGCGGCCGAAATGTCCTACGCCAGCCGTGAACTGGCCGAGATCTACTCGGACGAGAACGTCTCCCGCGCTCGTGGCTTCCTGAAGCACCGCGAGGAAGAGATCGCGCTCTTTGAGGACAAGATTGATCGCGCCCTGTCGATCAGCCGCGAACTGCGACGCCACAAGGAGGCCGTCGAGGTCGAGGAAGCGGCAATGGAGAATCGTCTGCACACCCTCGAGGAAGAGTTCGGCGGGCTCCTGAACGAGCTTGGCTTCTCGCGCAGCCGCACCCCCGCGAACGTCATCTCGCTGCCGCACGCGACAGCGGCCGAGTAACTTGCCCCTGCCCCGTGCGCGGGGCAGAAGGGCGGCATGGCGAAATCCCCCCTTACCTTCATCTGCCAGTCCTGCGGCGCGACCTATTCCAAGTGGTCGGGCCGTTGTGACGCGTGCGGTGCCTGGAACACCATCGTCGAAGAGCAGCCGCTGTCCGCCGGCCCCGCGTCCAAGTCGCTGGGGACCAAGCGCGGCAAGGGCATGGTGCTGACCGATCTCTCGCGCGAAGAGGCACCTCCGCCCCGCGCCGCCAGCGGCATTGTAGAGCTTGACCGGGTGCTGGGCGGCGGGCTCGTCCCCGCCTCGGCGATCCTCGTGGGGGGCGACCCCGGGATCGGCAAGTCGACGCTTCTTCTGCAGGCGGCGGCAAGCTTCGCCAAGTCAGGAACGTCCTGCATCTACATCTCGGGCGAGGAAGCCTCGGCCCAGGTGCGGATGCGGGCCCAGCGGCTCGGCCTCGCTCAGGCACCGGTGAAGCTGGCGACCGAAACGAACCTGCGCGACATCCTGACGACGCTCGAGGCCGAGAAGCCGGACCTCGCGATCATCGACTCGATCCAGACCATGTGGGCCGATAACGTCGAGGCCTCGCCCGGCTCGGTCAGCCAGGTGCGCGCCGCCGCGCACGAGCTGACGCGATTTGCCAAGCGCCACGGAGTCGCGGTGATCCTCGTCGGGCACGTGACGAAGGAGGGGCAGATCGCCGGCCCCCGCGTGGTCGAACACATGGTGGACACGGTCCTCTACTTCGAAGGCGAGCGCGGCCACCAGTTCCGCATCCTGCGCGCGGTCAAGAACCGCTTTGGACCCGCAGACGAGATCGGCGTGTTCGAGATGACCGGCGACGGACTTGCCGAAGTCGCCAACCCTTCGGCCCTGTTCCTCGGCGATCGCGAGCAGCCGCAGCCGGGTGCTGCGGTCTTTGCCGGCATCGAAGGGTCGCGCCCCGTCCTGTGCGAGATTCAGGCGCTGGTCGCCCCCAGTCCCCACAGCCAGCCGCGGCGGTCCACGGTGGGTCTCGATAGCGGCCGGCTTGCGATGATCCTCGCCGTGCTCGAGGCACGCTGCGCGATCCCCTTCTCGGGGCTCGACGTCTATCTCAACGTCGCCGGCGGCCTTCGCGTACGCGAACCGGCGGCCGATCTCGCGGTCGCAGCCGCGCTCTTGTCGGCCCGCGAGGATGTGGCCCTGCCGCCGCAATCGGTCGTCTTCGGCGAGATCAGCCTGTCGGGATCGCTGCGCCCCGCCGGGCAGGCGGAAAACAGGTTGAAAGAGGCGAGCAAACTTGGTTTCTCCACCGCGATCGCGCCGGCCCAGACGAAGGCCCTCGCCGGAGAGGACATGGCCCTGCGCCAGTATGCCGATTTGGCGGGACTCGTCGGTGACATATTCGGCGCCGGCTAGGAGAAAGACTGAATGGACGGCTTCACCATCGTGGACGCGATCGTCGCGCTGACCCTCGTGGTCTCGGCGATCTTGGCCTATTCCCGCGGCTTGGTGCGCGAGACCATGGCCATCGCCGGGTGGATCGTCGCCGCCGTCGCGGCCTTTGCCTTCGCTCACGTGGCCCAACCGCTGGTGCAGGAAATCCCCTACATCAATCGCTACCTGGCCGACAGTTGCGAGCTGTCAATCATCTTCGCCTTCGCGGCCGTGTTCGCGGTGATGCTGGTGGTGATGTCGATTTTCACTCCGCTACTCGCGGGCGCGGTACAGGATTCGGCGCTGGGCCCCATCGACCGGGGGCTCGGCTTCGTTTTCGGGGTGGCGCGGGGCGTGCTTCTGGTCGCGGTGGCCTTCGTCGTCTACGACCGCGTGGCTGTCACCGACCCGATCCCGGCCGTCGAAGGCTCGCGCACGGCGAACGTGTTCGCCCGGTCGGAAGAGGCGATCAACGAGTCGCTGCCCGACGACGCGCCGGGCTGGATCGTGCAGCGCTACGAAAGCCTCGTCTCGGTCTGCGGCGCCTGATCGCTCAGGGCGCGACTGGCGGTGTCTCGGGGCGCCGCCGAGCCTCGCGGAACGAGATGATGACGACCGCGCCCACGATGATCGTGCCCCCGGCGAGCACGAAGCTGTCCACCCCCTCGCCGAACACCGCCCAACCAAGGATCGTGGCCCAGACGAGCTGAAGGAACGTCACCGGCTGCGTCACGCTGATCGGTGCCGACTTGAAGGCCAGCGTCATCGTCAGGTGCCCGGTGGTCGCCAGCGTCGCCACCAGGAACAGCCATCCGATCTCGTCCCAGGTGGGCCAGACCCAGACGGCGATGGCCGCCGGCGCAAGCCCCAGGGTCGTCCAGACGGACAGCATCGCCACGACCACGGCGGGCGACACCTCATCCGACATTACCTTGGCGATCATGTAGGAACAGGCGAACAACAGCGCCGTACCCATCATCGCCATGTGTCCGGGGCCAACTTCGCGGAAGCCTGGGCGAAGGATCAGCACGACACCAATCAAGGCCGCCAGGATCGCGCCGCCCCGCGCCCACGAAAATGTCTCGTTCAGGAAGAGCGCGGCGAGGATGGTGATGTAGACGGGCGACAGGTAGTTCAGCGCCGTAACCTCGGCGATGGGAATGCGCGTCATTGCGAAGAACCACAGGATCACACCAACCGAGTGGATCAGGCCACGCAGTGCAAAGAAACCCATGCGCCGCGCGTCGAACTTCGTCCGGCGGATTGCGCCCAGCAGAGGTAGCAGGAACACCAGCCCCAGCAGATAGCGCAGGAACGCGGCCTCGGCCGCCGGAACACGGCCGCCCAGGTGCTTCACCGTCGCGGTGACGCCGACGAAGAGGAACCCCGTCACCACCATCCACAGGAATCCGGTCACTTGTTTCATGCGCTCACCAGTTTCACAGCCAGCGCCAGCATGGTCAGCCCCACGATCACGTCGAGCCAGCGCCAAGCCGACGGTCTGGCAAACCGCGGCGACAGAAGCCGCGCGCCGTAGCCGAGGGAGAAGAAGAACACGAAGGACGCCGTCACCGCACCCAGGCCGAAGCCGAACGGCCAGGGCGCGTGGCTCGAGACCGATCCCAGGAGGACGACGGTGTCCAGGTAGACATGCGGGTTCAGCCATGTCAGCGCGAGGCAGGTCGTCACGGTCCGCGACAGCCCGCCCGCCCCATTATCCGCCGCTTCAAGCGCCTGCCCGCCCCGCCACGCCGACCGCAACGAGATACCGCCATAGGCGATCAGGAAGGCCGCACCGCCGAAGGTGAAGACCGGCGTGATCCATGGCGCGGCCTCGACCAGCCAGCCGAAGCCCGCGACGCCGGCCGCGATCAGCACCGCGTCCGACAGCGCGCAGGTCAGGACGACTGCCAGCACGTGGGACCTGCGCAAGCCTTGGCGCAGGACGAAGGCGTTCTGTGCACCAATGGCGAGGATCAGGGAAAGACCCAGGGCAAAGCCCGAGAGAACTGAGGACATGGACCCTGATTAGGTTCCGCCTCGGATCGCGTCCAGAGCGGGGCTGCAAACTGCCGCGCAAAACCCTAAATTCAGGGGAAGGAGGACGCACAATGGCAGGTGGCTGGAGCCGCGACGGCGCAGTGAACGAGCAGATCGAGGCCTCGATCGAGGACGAGTTGAACCGGCTGAAGGCGCGGCGCGGGCCGGGCGCCCTGCCCTCGCGCGAGACCTGCGCCGAGTGCGATGAGCCGATCCCCGAGAGGCGCCGGACGGCGATCCCGGGTGTGCAGCTTTGCATCGACTGCCAGTCAGAGAGGGACGGCGTCCGTCGACCCGCCGCGAGTTTCAACCGCCGCGGATCGAAAGACAGTCAGCTCAAGTAGCGCTCAGAGCTGCGCCATGACAGCGTCGGAGGTCTCGAAATTGGCGGTGACGTTCTGCACGTCGTCATCGTCGTCGAGCGCATCCATCAGCTTCATCAGCTTCTGCATGCCTTCGAGGTCGAGCTCTGTCGTGGTTTGGGGACGCCAGACCAGCTTGGTGGACTCGGATTCGCCCAGCTGCTCTTCCAGCGCCGTGGCGACCTCGTTCAGGTCGGTGTCCGCGCACCAGATCACGTGCGCCTCATCCGAGCTTTCGACGTCCTCGGCACCGGCCTCGATCGCGGCAAGCATCACGTCGTCGGCGCTGCCCACATCGGCCGAGTAGATCACCTGGCCCTTGCGGTCGAACATGAAGGACACGCTTCCCGTCTCGCCCAGGTTGCCGCCGTTCTTCGAGAAGGTCGAGCGCACGACCGACGCGGTCCGGTTGCGGTTGTCGGTCATCGCCTCGACGATGACGGCCACGCCACCGGGGCCGTAGCCCTCATAGCGGATCTCTTCATAGTTCTCGGCGTCGCCGCCCTGCGACTTCTTGATCGCGCGGTCAATCACGTCCTTGGGGACCGAGCTTGACTTCGCTTCTTTCACCGCAAGACGCAGGCGCGGATTCTTTTCCGGGTCGGGATCGCCCATCTTGGCCGCGACGGTGATCTCCTTCGCCAGCTTCGAGAACAGCTTGGACCGCGCCGCGTCCTGACGTCCCTTGCGATGCTGGATATTCGCCCACTTGGAATGGCCGGCCATGATAACTCGCTCCGATGTCCCTTGGATCGGCCGGGATATAATGCAGGCGGTTGGGCGCGTTCAAGCCTCGCCGTCGTCTCTGCACGCTGAATTCACCATCACTTCAGTCCGTTGGCGCAAAGCCGCGCGTCCCGCCGGGGGCGGTCAGGACCACCCAGGGCTCTTGCGCGGCGGGCACCAGCGGCTGGCGCGGGCGCGATGCGGGCCTGTGGACCTTGACCGGCCATGTATGGGGGCACCCGCGGAATGAAGCACTCCACTGGCCGGCCGCGCCCTCGCGGACCGCGGTGCAGAACGCGCCGTCGGTCATTCGCGCGGTGACCGTGTCGCGATACAGCGTCACCTCGCGCGCCGCGACGGGTCCGGTCTGGACCTGCGGTACGGCACAGGCGGCCAGAAGCGGGAGAAGCAGCAGCATGCGGGTCATTGCAGCGGCCAGATGAGCGGGATGAAGATGCTGGCCGAGCAGGCAAGCAGCAGGTTCATCGGGATGCCGACCTTCAGGTAGTCGGTGAACTTGTACCCGCCGGGACCGAAGACCAACATGTTCGTCTGGTAGCCGATCGGCGTCGAGAATGCCGACGAGGCCGCGAACATCACCGCCACCACAAGCGCCCGCGGATCATAGCCCAACGACGTGGCAATGCCGATCGCGATAGGCGTGAAGATGACGCCGACGGCGTTGTTCGACACCATCTCGGTCAGGGTCGAGGCCATGACATAGATGACGAACACCAGGGCCATCGGCGGCAGGTTCGACAGCCAGGGCGAGAGCCAGTTGGCCAGCATCTCGACAGCGCCGGACGTTTCAAGCGCCGCACCCACGGCCAGCATCGCGAAGATCAGCGCAAGAAGCTGCCCCTCGATGAACGAGAACGCCTCGTCTGCATCGATGCAGCGGGTCAAGAGAATCACGGCCACCGCGACGACGGCCAGCCCCAGGATCGGCGCGACGCCAAGCGCCGACAGCACGACGACCCCGATGAGGGAGCCGACGGCAATCGGGGCCTTCTGTCGGCGATACGCCTGTGCCTGCGGGCGGGACATGTCGAGCAGGTCCATGTCGGTCGCGAGGCGCTGGATGTCCGCCGGCGCTCCTTCGAGGAGAAGCGTATCCCCCACCCGCACCACGATGTCGTCGAGTTGGCGGCCCACGTTCTGGTTCCGCCGGTGCACGGCCAGCGGATACACACCGTAGCGGCGGCGCAGGCGCATGGCTCCCAGCGACCGGCCGATCATCCGGCAGCCCGGAGAGATCAGCACCTCGACCGTTTCCGTCTCGACCGAGGACAGGCGGTCCACCCCTCGCAGATCCCGGCTTTCCTGCAGGCTGAGAAGCTCCTCCATCTCGGTCCTGAGCACCACCCTGTCGCCGGCTTCAAGCGTTACCACACCGAGGTTTCGCCGGAGGGATGCGTCCCCGCGCAGCACGTCCACCACCCGTCCGCCCTGCCGCTTGAACGCCTCGACCTCCAGCACGCTGGCGCCGATCAGGGACGAACCGTCAGGGATCGCAACTTCGGTAAAGTACTTCATCCGCCGCCGCTCGGACAGCATCGTGCCGATCGAGGCGCGGTCCGGCAGAAGGCGGCGTCCTATGAAGGCAAGATATGCCCCGCCGACGGCGATCTGTATCGCGCCAAGCGGCGCGATTTCAAAGATCGAGAACGCCTCTAGTCCGCTCGACCGGGCCACGCCATCCACCAGAAGGTTCGTCGATGTGCCGATCAGCGTCAGCGTGCCGCCGAGGATCGCGGCATAGGACAATGGGATCAGCACCTTCGAGGGCGGCACACCCATGCGCTTGGCGAGTTGCACGAAGACGGGGATCATCACGACCACGACAGGCGTGTTGTTCATCACCGCCGACCCCAGCGCGACCGCCATAAGCGTGATGACGAGCGTGCGGATCGGGCGTGTTTCCGCGCGGGCGTCGGCGACCTCGGTCAGGTAATTCAGCGCTCCCGTGCGGACGAGGCCACCCATGATGATGAACATCGCCGCGATGGTCCAGGGCGCGGGGTTGGCCAGCATGGCGAGCGCTGACTCGTAGGGTAGCAGCCCCGTCGCGAACATCAGTGCGGCGCCGCCTATGGCGACAACCTCGGTCGGATAGGTCTCGCGCGCGAAAAGGACGAACATCCCCACCACGATCGCGAAGCTCAGGAAGGCGGTGGCCGTGGGGTCGAGTAAATTCGCTATCATGCCTGATTCCGGGCAAATCTCGTGGACATTAGCCGCCGATTTCCGGGGCGCAAGCCAGATCGGAGCCGGAACCGAACGTCAGGCCTTACCCGTCACCCCGGCGCCGCCCGGCCCAGCCGCCGCGCCGCGTCGGTGGGGCGGTCTCCGCCAAAGCCTCTCGGAGGATGCCACTCATGGGATGTTTGCGCGGGCGGCCCTGGTGAAGCGCCAGCAGTTGCGCGGCGGCCTCGTGCGGCGGAAGATCCTCGGGAAGCGAAAGTGCCCAGTCGAGGAAGATCGACCGGCACTCGGCTTCGGTGATACCGTCCATGCGGAAGCTCTCGGCGATCAGCCCCTTCGGGTCCGACGCGTCACCCTTGACCATATAGCACCTCCCGCACCGCGCCTGCCGCCGCCTCTGCCTGCGCCACGATCCTGTCCGACAACGCAGAGAGCGTCTCGGCCCCCGTTTCGCGCAGTAGCATCTCTTCGCCCGCCGCGCCAAGGTCGGACGGTTCGAACCGATCCTCGACCAGCAGGCGCTTGACGTCCTGCACGCGGCTGAACAGCCGATGGGACTCGTTCAGCACGGCCGCAGTCTCGTCTGGCAGAAGGCCCTTCGCGGCGCCCGCACCGATCTGTTCCGCGGGCGCGCGGGCGTCCGAACCAGCCAGAAGGCCCACGGTCTGCGCGGTAAGCTCGATCTCGGTCAGGTGGCCCGGCCCGGCCTTCATGTCCCAAGGGCCGCCCCGCTTCGCCTCCGCCAGCCGGTCGAGCATCGTGCGCGCGTCGGCGATAATCTGAGCGGCATCGTGATCGGCGCAGATCACGTCGCGGCGGATGACGTCCACATCCTCGATCAGGGACGCTCCGCCTGCAATTCCACGGGCGCGGGTCAGGGCCAGATGCTCCCACGTCCACGCCTCTTCTCGCTGATACGCGTCGAAGGCCGAAAGCGCGGTCGCAACGGGACCCTGCTTGCCCGAGGGGCGCAGGCGCATGTCCACCTCGTAGAGCTTTCCCTCGGCCGTCGGCGCGCTGAGTGCGGTCACAAGCGCCTGCGTCAGCCGCGCGTAGTATGTGCGCGCCGGCAGCGGCCGGCGGCCTTCGGACTGCTCGACCCCGGCCGCGTCGTAGATGACAATAAGGTCCAGATCGGATCGCGCCGTCAGGTGTCCCGCTCCAAGCGATCCCATCCCCAGCACGATCGCACCCCTCCCCGGCGGCGCCCCGTGCTTGCCCGCGAATTCGGCGATCACGGCGGGCCAGAGCGCGCGGATCACCGCCCCCGCGAGGTCCGCGTATTGCCGTCCGGCTTCGGCCCCGTCGATCAGCCCCCGCAGGTGGTGCACGCCGGTGCGGAAATGCCAGTCGCGCGCCCAGGACCGCGTGGCGTCAAGCTGGCGTTCGTAGTCCATCTCCTCGCCCAGATGGCGAGACAGATCGCGCGCCAGTTCGTCCTCGCCCGGCCAGTCCGTGAAAAATTGCCCGCCCAGCACCGCGTCGAGCACGCCCGCGTTACGGCTGAGATAGGCCGACAGTTCCGTCGTGGTGCCGGCGATGTCGGCGATCAGGGTCAGAAGCTCCGGGTTCGCCTCGAAGAGCGAAAACAGCTGCACCCCCGCCGGAAGGCCGCGCAGGAAACCGTCGAAATGCACGAGCGCCCGGTCCGGACGCGGCCCCGCCAAAAGGCGCTTCAACAGGGCCGGCTTGATCCGGTCGAAGATGTCGAGCGCGCGTTCCGACCGAAGCGCGGGAACGCCGCGCCAGCCCTCGACGAGGCGCGCCTGTTCCTCGGTCAGGTCGGGGCCGGATGCGGCGGGCTCGGTCGGGGCAAAGAAACGCTCGGTCAGGTCCGAGACCCGCTCGAGCCGCTGGACAAGCTCCTTTCGCAGGTCGTCCTCTGCCCGCCCGAGGAAGGCGGCAAGGCGCGCGAATCCCTCGGCATCGTCGGGCAGCGCGTGGGTCTGCTGGTCGCCGATCATCTGGATGCGATGCTCGACCTCGCGGTGCGCGGCGTAATCCGTGGCGAGTTGCTGTGCCGTGTCCTCGTCCACCCAGCCGGCGGCGGTCAGGCGGTTGAGCCCTTCGACCGTGCCGCGCACCCGCAGGCCGGGATCGCGGCCGCCGGCGATGATCTGGAGGGTCTGGGTGAAGAACTCGATCTCGCGGATGCCGCCGCGGCCGAGCTTCATGTCGTGCCCTTCGAGCCGGATCGCCCCGCCAAGGCCCCTGTGGTCGCGAATCCGCAGTCGCATGTCGTGGGCGTCGCGAATGGCGGCGAAGTCGAGGTGGCGGCGCCAGACGAAGGGGCTGAGGTCCGCGAGATAGCTTTCGCCCGCCCGGATGTCCCCGGCGCAGGGGCGCGCCTTGATGTGGGCGGCACGCTCCCACGTGCGTCCGAGGGATTCGTAGTAGCGCAGGGCGGCCGCCATGCCGAGGCAGACGGGAGTCACCGCAGGGTCGGGTCGCAGGCGCAGATCGGTGCGGAAGACGTAGCCGCCGCGGTCGGTCTCGGACAGCAGGCGCGCGGCGCGCTGCGTCGCCTTCACGAGGCTTGACCGCGCGGCATGCACGTCGTCAGGCGCGTAGGCGCCCTCGTCGAACAGGCAGATCAGGTCGATGTCCGAGGAGTAGTTGAGCTCGAACGCGCCCATCTTGCCCATGGCAAGGGCGACGAAACCACCTGCCTCGCTGTCAGTCGCCGGCAGGCGTCCACGACCTGTTTCGGCGTCGACCTCGCGGCGGAAGGCGCGATCCGCGGCCAGGTCGGCCAGCCGTGTCAGCGCGCCGGTAACGTCGCCCAGTGACCAGACGCCGCCGCAATCGCAAAGCCCGGCCAGCAGGGCCACGCGCCGCTTTGCCTGCCGCAGGGCGTCGCCCAGATCGGCCGCCTCGGCGGTGTTGGCGTCCGACAGGATCTCCTGAAGCACCGTCTCGGGCGATGTATCGAGCGCCACGCGAAGCCAATCGCTCTCGGTCTCGATCAGGCGGCGCAGATAGGGGCTGCACCCGGCGACACCGGCGACGAGATCCCGGACCGGCTCGGGCATTTCGCCCAGCACAGAGACGGCCTCGGCCGCTCGGTCGCGGTCGAAGGGATCGGGCGCGCGGGTGATGCGGTTGGCGAGCGACATGCGCCAGTGATCGCGCATGGGGGGGCAAGGTCAAGCATCTTGCGCAGATCGCTGGATCGGGGCACGAACGCGACCATGAGCAAGAGCCTGAAACGCGTCATCCGCGCCCTCGCCGATCTCGGCCTTTCCGCCCCGACGGAGGTCAAGGAACAGACCCGCACCGCACAAGAGGCCGCCGACGTGCTTGGCGTGTCGCTCGACCAGATCGGCAAGTCCATCATCCTGTGCGGCGAGGAAAGCGGTCAGGTCTTCCTGTTTCTCACCGCCGGCGGCAATCAGGTGGATACCGACCGCGCCGCCGCCCTTGCGGGCGAGCCCTTGGGCCGCGCCGATGCGCAGCTGATCCGCGAGACGACGGGCTTTGCGATCGGTGGCGTCTCTCCGCTGGGGCATGTCCGCCCGACGCCGACCTGGATGGACCGGCGGCTGCTGGATTTCGACGTGATCTGGTGCGCGGCCGGCACGCCGCGGCACAACTTCCCCGCGGATCCCAGCGTCCTTGCGACCGCCATCGGCGCACAGATTGCGGATTTCGCCGCCCCCGCCGAAAAAATGTGAAAACCCTTCACATACCCTCTTGCGGGCCCGAAGCGGACAACCCACCTGATGTGATGTAACGCACATTAACATCCAGCAGGAGGATTACATGACCAGTTTCGCCGACACCCCCGCTCATCGTCCGAACCCGTTGATCCGCGCCGAGGAATGGCTCGACCGCCGCGGCCGCGCGGGATGGATCGCCGCCATGGTCCTTGGCTTCGTCTTCGTCTGGCCGGTTGGCCTGGCGGTACTGGCCTACATGCTTTGGGCCAACAAGTTCTCGCTGTCCGGCAAGGGTTGCGGGATGCGCCGGCGGGCCAGCTTCCGCCAGCAGACCACCGGCAACGCGGCCTTCGACGCTTACCGGGCCGAGACCATCCGCCGGCTCGAGGACGAGCAGGCCGCCTTCGAGGGGTTCCTCAAGCGTCTTCGCGAAGCTCGTGACAAGGCCGAGTTCGACCAATTCATGGACGAGCAGGGCCGTGCCAAGCAGTCGTCTGACGACAAGGACGCTGCCTGAGCCCTTCGCCCGCCCCTTCCACGGGGCGGGCGCACCGCCTATGTGAGAGAACATGATGACCGCCGCATTCGGACTGCCAGATCCCTACCGTGACACCGCCTTCTATGACGACGTCGCCGTCAAGCGCGGCCTTGCCTGGGTGGTGGACGTCATCTGCATCACGACGCTGTCGCTTCTACTGACACCGCTGACGCTGTTCACGTCGATCCTCTACTTCCCGCTGTTCTACGTCATGGTCGGCTTTGTCTATCGGACCGTGTCGATCGCGAAATGGTCCGGAACGCCCGGAATGCGGTTGATGTCGGTCGAGCTGCGGGACGCAAGCGGCCGGCGCTTCGACCTCGCGACAGCCGCGCTGCACACGCTGGGCTATACGGTATCGTGGACATTCTTCCCGCTTCAACTGCTGTCGGGTGCGCTGATGCTTGGCACCGCGCGGAAGCAGGGACTCAGCGACCTTGTCCTCGGCTCGGCGGCGATCAACCGCTCCGCGCTCGACATGTGAACGAACGCGGGGTTGGCGAAGGCGAAGCCCCGCGCTACCGTCCCTCTCGATGAGCTTTCCGAGGGCCCATGCGACACACCCTTCCCATCGCGCCGCAGTTCTACGTGACGGCGCCACAATCATGTCCGTACCTTCCTGACCGGGTCGAGCGGAAGCTTTTCACCGCGCTCTCGGGCGACAACGCGCAGCTGCTGAACGACACCTTGTCCAAGCAGGGCTTCCGTCGCAGCCAGAACGTCCTCTATCGGCCGTCCTGCGCGGAATGCTCCGCTTGCCTCTCGGCGCGTATTCGGGTCGCCGATTTCGCGCCGAACCGTACCCAGCGCAAGATCATCAACCGCAACGCCGCGATCACCCGCACCGCCAACGCACCCTGGGCGACCGAGGCACAGTACGAGCTGTTCCGCACCTATCTCGACAGCCGGCACGCCGATGGCGGCATGGCCGACATGGACATCTTTGAATTCGCCGCGATGATCGAGGAAACTCCGATCCGCAGCCGCGTCGTCGAATATAGCCGTCCAGACTCTGAGGCGGGGTCGAGCGACCTCGTCGCCGTGTGCCTGACGGACGTGCTCGAGGATGGGTTGTCGATGGTGTATTCCTTCTACGATCCCGCGGCCGAGCGGCAATCGCTGGGCACCTACGCCATTCTCGACCATGTCGAGATCGCGCGCGAGGCTGGCCTGCCCTACGTCTACCTCGGCTACTGGGTGCCGGGGTCGCCCAAGATGGGCTACAAGTCCCGCTTCGATGCGCTCGAGATCTACAAGGGCGGCCAGTGGCAGCCCATCGGTGAGCCTGCCGAGCACGAGGACGAGACGCACCCGCTGTCCACCGATCCCATCGCCGAGCAGGTCGCCAAGCTCGACCTGCCGGACTCGATGTCGCGGCACGACTGAGCCCACGCGCGGGCATGCTCTTCGTCACGATCTGGCCCGTCTTTGCGCTGATCTGCCTCGGGTTCGTGCTGAGGCGGGCGGGCTTTCCCGAACCCGGTTTCTGGCCCGCGGCCGAGCGGGCGAACTATGTCCTGCTCTTTCCCGCGCTGCTGGTTTCGACCTTGGCGACCGCACCGGTGCGCGACCCGGACATCCTGCGACTGGGTGGCGCGGTCGTCGTCATGATCGGCATTGCTGCCCTGCTCATGCTCCTTTTCCGCCGCGTCCGCCCGATGCCCGCGCGGCGCTTTGGGCCAGCGTTGCAGGGTGTCGTGCGGTTCAACACCTACCTCGGCCTCGCCATCGTGGCGAGCCTTTCGGGCGAGGCGGGCCTCGAGCGCGCGGCCGTCCTTCTGGCCGTCGCCGTGCCGCTGGTGAACGTGCTGTCGGTCATGGCGCTGACCGATGGCGCGGCGGCAGGCGGCATCCGTGGACTTGTCCAGCCGGTCCTGCGCAACCCCCTGATCCTCGCCTGCCTCATCGGGATCGCGATTGCCCTCGTCGGCTCCGGCCTGCCCCACGGGACGGGGCGCTTCCTGGAATTGATCGCCCAGGCGAGCCTGCCGCTCGGCCTACTGTGCGTAGGGGCGGCGCTTCGGCCGGCAGCGATGCGGCGAGACATGCTCCCCCTTTTCGCCAACACCCTCGTCCGTCTCTTCGCCATGCCGGCTCTTGCGGTGCTGGTCGCAGGGGCCGTGGGGCTGGGCGGGGTCGAGACGCTGGTGCTTGTCGTTTTTGCCGCAATCCCCTCGGCTCCGACAGCTTACGTGCTGACCCAGCAGCTTCGCGGAGACGGAGAGCTGATGGCCGGCATCGTAACCGCTCAGACCGTTGGGTCTGTCCTGACGATCCCGGTGGTGCTGTCGCTGGCGGGGCTGGGATAGGAAAAGGCCGCCCCAAAGGGGCGGCCCGTGTGTCGGTCAGAGCTTTTGCAGGACCGCCTGCACCGAGTCCTTGGCGTCGCCATAGAGCATCCGCGTATTCTCCTTGAAGAAAAGCGGGTTCTCGATGCCGGAGTAGCCTGTCCCCTGCCCCCGCTTCGAGACGATGACCTGGTTCGCCTCCCACACATGCAGGACCGGCATCCCGGCAATGGGCGAATTCGGGTCGTCGTTCGCCGCCGGATTCACGATGTCGTTCGAGCCGATGACGATCACAACGTCTGTCGAGGCGAAGTCGTCGTTGATCTCGTCCATTTCCAGCACGATGTCGTAGGGCACCTTCGCCTCAGCCAGGAGCACGTTCATGTGCCCGGGCAGACGTCCGGCGACGGGGTGAATGGCGAAGCGCACATTCTTGCCGGCGTCGCGCAGCTTCTTCGTCAGCTCGCTGACCGCCTGCTGCGCCTGCGCCACTGCCATGCCGTAGCCCGGCACGATAACGACGCTGTCGGCTTCCTTCAGCATGTCGGCGACACTGTCGACGTCCGTGGGCACCATCTCGCCCTCGACCGCCTGCTGCGGGCCGCTCGCGCCGCCGAAGCCGCCCAGGATCACGCTGACGAACTGCCGGTTCATCGCCTTGCACATGATGTAGGAGAGGATCGCCCCAGAGGAGCCCACCAACGCGCCGGTCACGATCAGAAGGTCGTTGCCCAACGTGAAGCCGATCGCCGCCGCCGCCCAGCCGGAATAGCTGTTCAGCATCGACACGACGACGGGCATGTCCGCGCCGCCGATCCCCATGATGAGGTGATAGCCGATGAAGCCCGCGATGATCGCGACAAGGAAGATCGTCCAGATCCCCGCCCCGCTGAAGTAGAAGATCCCGAGGATCAGGCACAGGATCAGCGCGCCGAGGTTCAGCATGTGGCCGCCGGGGAACTGCTTGGGCTTGCCGTCCACCTGCCCCGCGAGCTTGCCGTAGGCGATCACGGATCCGGTGAAGGTCACCGCACCGATGAAGATGCCAAGGAAGACCTCGACCCGCAGGATGCTGATCTCGACAGCGTCTTTCATCCACAGAAGTTCGCCGAAGCCGGTCAGGTCCGCTTGCTCCAAGGGGATGCCGGCTGCGCGCATCTCAAGGACGCCGCCCAGCATCAGGTCGGCGTTGAGCCCGATGAAGACCGCCGCGAGGCCCACGAACGAATGCAGTGCCGCGACGAGCTGCGGCATCTCGGTCATCTGCACCTTGCCGGCGATGTAATAGCCCGCGAAGCCCCCCGCCGCGATGGCAAGGATGATGAGCCACACGTTCTGCACGCCCGGCCCAAAGACCGTCGCGATGACCGCCAGCGCCATGCCGACGATGCCGTACCAGATCGCGCGCTTGGCGCTTTCCTGGTCCCTCAGCCCGCCGAGCGACAGGATGAAGAGGATGGCGGCGACGATATAGGCCGCCGACTGGAGTCCCGATTCAATCATCTCTGTTCCCTTACGACTTGACGAACATCGCGAGCATCCGGCGCGTCACCAGAAAGCCGCCGACGATGTTGATGGATGCGATGAGCACGCTGACGAGGCTGAGGAAGATCACGAGCCAGTTGCCCGACCCGATCTGCAGAAGCGCGCCCAGGATGATGATCCCCGAAATTGCGTTCGTCACCGCCATGAGCGGCGTGTGCAGGCTGTGGGCAACGCCCCAGATCACCTGGAAGCCGACGAAGCAGGCCAGCGCGAAGACGATGAAGTGGCTCATGAAGCTCTCGGGCGCGAAGGCACCGACGATCAGCATCAGCAGGGCCCCGATCCCGAGCAGCCCGACCTGATTGCGGGTCTGCGTGGCGAAGGCGGCCTTTTCCTCGGCGCGCCGTTCCTCGAGAGTCTTCTCCTTCGGCTTCTCGCGCTTCACCGGCTGGGCCTGCGCGGCCTGCTTGGGCTTCGGCGGCGGCCAGGTGACGTCGTTCTTGTGGGTGATCGTGGCACCCCGGATCACGTCGTCATCCATGTTGTGGTTGATATGGCCGTCCTTGCCGGGGGTCAGGTCGGTCAGCATGTGACGGATGTTGGTGGCGTAAAGGGTCGAAGACTGCTTCGCCATCCGGCTGGGGAAATCGGTGTAACCGATGATGACGACGCCGTTGTCGGTAACGATGCGCTGGTCCTTGACGGTCAGCTTGCAGTTGCCGCCCTTCTCGGCCGCGAGGTCGACGATGACCGAGCCCGGCTTCATGGCCTTCACCATGTCCTCGGTCCAAAGCTCGGGCGCCTCGCGGTTGGGGATCAGCGCCGTGGTGATGACGATGTCGACGTCTGGCGCCAGTTGGCGGAATCGGGCAAGCTGGGCCTCACGGAACTCGGGGCTCGACGGAGCGGCGTAACCCCCCTCGCCCGCGCCCTGCTCGCCCTCGAACTCGAGGTAGACGAACTGGGCGCCCATGGATTCGACCTGCTCTGCCACTTCGGGGCGCACGTCGAAAGCATAGGTCACAGCGCCGAGCGAGGTTGCCGTGCCAATGGCGGCAAGGCCCGCGACTCCGGCGCCTACGACCAGCACGCGCGCTGGCGGGACCTTGCCCGCAGCCGTGACCTGCCCGGTCAGGAAGCGCCCGAAGTTGTTCGCGGACTCGATCACTGCGCGGTAGCCGGCGATGTTGGCCATCGAGGACAGCGCGTCCATCTTCTGCGCGCGGCTGATCCGGGGAACCATGTCCATGGCGATCAGCGTCGCGCCCTTTTCGGCGGCGCGCTTCATCAGCTCTTCGTTCTCGGCCGGGTAGAAGAACGAGATGAGGGTCTGGCCCTCGCGCAGGCGCTCGACCTCGTCCTCGGTCGGCGGACGCACCTTGCCGATCACGTCGCACCGCTCGAACACGTCGGTGGCGGTCTCGACCACCTCGACGCCGGCCTCCCGATAGAGATCGTCCGAAATGTCCGCACGGGCGCCCGCGCCTGCCTCGATCACGCATTCATGGCCGAGCTTGCCGATCTGCTCGGCCGACTGGGGGGTGAGCGCGACCCGCGCCTCGCCCGCGTGGCTTTCTTTCACGACACCGAATTTCATGCGTCGTCACTCCCTCTTACCTGCCCGCGGACGGGCTTTGCGTGCGCATAGCCTGCGCAAGATTGTTTCGCAAGACGCCCTCTCGGCGTCCCGGATCGTTACACCCAGCGCCGGACACGGCGCGCCCAACCCTCGTATTCTTCCCCGAACCGGTGGCGAAGGCGCGCCTCTTCGGGAAGGATGAAGCGGAGCGTCAGGACCGTCATCAGCGGGACGACCAGCACGATGCCCCAGATCGGGCCCCACCACAGCGCTGCGCCCGCCAGCAGCAGCACATCGCCAAGGTAGATGGGGTTGCGCGACAGGACGAAGGGTCCGCCGGTGACCAGCGCCTCGGGCACCTGGCCGGGCATGACCGGCGTGCGCCGCGCCAGCATGGTCGCGACGGCCCAGACCATCAGGACCACCGCGGCCGAGATCAGCGCCACACCCATCACGTCCCAGATGCGCCCGGCCCCGCCGCCCCACTGGGGCAAGAGCCACAGGACGACAAGATGACCGACCGTCCAGACCGGCGGCAGATCCAACCAACGCATCGTCCGTGCCCCCTTCTTGACCCGGCGACACCCTACGCGAGGATCGCCGAGGGATGCCATGCCGATTCCGACCCCGTCAGCCGTCCACGCTGCCGAGGATGCGGGTCACCATCTCGGACGTGTCGCGGCTGAGCCCTTCGGCCCCGGCAATCCGCTCGAGCGCCTCGCGGGCAAGGTCCTGGCGGTCGCCGTCGTAGCGGCGCCAGGTCTCGAACATGGTGGTCATCCGGGCTGTCGTCTGCGGGTTCAGCGGGTCGAGCCGGATCAGCCAGTCCGCCAGCAGGCGATAGCCCGAGCCGTCTGCGGCGTGGAAGCCGGCGTGGTTGGCGCCCAACGCTCCGATCACCGCGCGGAAACGGTTCGGGTTCTTCCAGTCAAAGGCCGGATGCTGGGTCAGGCGCGCCGCCACGGCTGCGCCGGTCGCACCGGGCGCGTTGACCACCTGCAGGGTGAACCACTTGTCCATGACGAGCCGGTCGTCCTGCCAGCGGTCGTGGAAAGCCTGCACCTCGTCCGCACCCTGCCCGATGCGCAGCAGCGCCGACAGCGCCGCAAC
>NZ_JBELKF010000137.1:0-5741 GCF_042089775.1 Palleronia sp. | reverse complement strand
TCGGTGCGGGTCTCGTGGTCCTGACCTTTCTCGACGCGCTATGGACGACCTTGTGGGTCGACGGCAGCGCCGGGCCGATCTCCGCCCGGATCACCACCTGGAGTTGGCGTGGCACCCTCGCCCTCTTCGGACGCCGCCGACACCGGGTGCAGAGCCTCTTCGGGCCATTCGTTCTGTCGCTGATTGTTCTTCTCTGGGTGACCATGCTGTGGCTGGGCTGGACCCTGATCTACGGTGGAGAACCGCTGTCCCTCCTGCATGCGACCACCAAGACGCCGGCGGACTGGAGCGGACGCTTCTACTTCGTCGGCTACATGCTCTTCACCGCCGGCAATGGAGACTATACCCCGAACGGTGACGTCTGGCAGGTACTGGCCGCTCTCACGAACATGACCGGCATGCTGCTCGCGACGTTGGCCATCACCTATGTCCTCTCGGTCGTCTCGGCTGTCGTCCAGAAGAGAGCGTTCGCCAGCCAGGTCAGTGGCCTTGGTCAGACCGCGGCAAAGATCGTCGCCAGCGGCTGGAACGGGCAGCATCTCCGCAGCCTCGACCTTCCTCTCAGCAGTCTCTCGTCCCAGCTGTCGCAGATGTCGGAGCGATACCGCGCCTATCCGGTTCTGCAATATTATCATGCGGCTGAGCGGCAGAAGTCCCCCATCGTTGCGGTGACCCTTCTCGACGATGCACTCACACTGATGAAGTTCGGAGTGCCGGCCGAGCATCAGCCCAGTCCCGCTGTGCTTCAGTCTGCGCGCGCATCCGTCGAGAGCTTCCTCGACACGCTGCCCTCTGCCTTCATTCATCCTGCCCCGGAGGCGCCACCTGATCCCGATTTGGCGGCTGTGGCCGATGTGGGAATTCCGACGCTTCCTCAGGAGCAGTTCGTGGAGGAGGTTGAGGCGCTGTCCGAAAGACGCCGACGCATGTTGGGCCTACTGCGGAACGACGGCTGGAACTGGGACAGCCCGTCATGAGCGACGCCACATTCTTCTTCGGCGGTCGGGCTCCGGTCTTGCGCATCCTCGTTGTCGGCACGTTCGCCTATGGCTCACTCATCACTCTGCAACGGATCAGCGGCAAGCGGACGTTGAGCCAGATGAACGCCTTCGATTTCCTGATCACCGTGGCCCTCGGTGCTTCCTTCGGGCGCATTCTCACAGCCCGAAACGTTGCCCTGGCGGAAGCGGTGACGGCTTTCGCGCTCCTGATGGCTCTCCAGTTCGCCGGCAGCGGGCGCGACGGATCGAGAAGGTGCTTACGGCGTCCCCGACGCTTCTCTTCTACCGAGGCGATTTCGAGCGCGCTGAAATGCGGCGGGAAAGAGTTACGGAAGATGAGATCACCGGGGCCGTTCGCCAAAGCGGCTTCGGGTCCTTTCAAGACGTCGAAGCGATCATTCTGGAGGCAGATGGAAACTTGGCGGTCATCGGCGCCGCAGAGGCAGGTGACGCGAGCGCGCTGCCAGACGGTTCTCGCTGAAGCCGAGCATGCCTCGATACCGCCCGCCCAATACATAGACAGCAGATCGAGTGCGCGCTCGGTGCCCATTTCGGTCCACT
This sequence comes from Palleronia sp., assembly GCF_042089775.1. Taxonomy (NCBI): domain Bacteria; kingdom Pseudomonadati; phylum Pseudomonadota; class Alphaproteobacteria; order Rhodobacterales; family Roseobacteraceae; genus Palleronia; species Palleronia sp. The sequence goes on along the minus strand of NZ_JBELKF010000137.1, from coordinate 4,179 downwards.
TAGCCGCACCATGGCGCCTCGCGTTGATCGTCCTGAACGGGATTGGACTAGGTTCACCCGCGCAGCATCAGGCTCAACCGGTCCCGTAGCGCGCCGGGATTTAGCGGCTTCGACAGGAGAGGGCAGTCCTGAAACCCCGGCCGTAGCTGATCGGATGTGTAGCCGCTGAGAAAGGCGAACGGGAGACCCTTTTCGGCCATGGCATCTGCGACTGGATAGGATGTCTCGCCGCGAAGGTTCACGTCGAGGAGTGCCGCATCGACCTGGGCTCCACCGAGCAGATCGAGCGCCGCGGAAACGGAATGCGCCGGACCCAAGGCATGATAGCCGATGCCCTCGACGGTATCCGCCAAGTCGGCGGCGATCAGCCACTCGTCCTCGACGATCAGGATCGTCCGCCGCCCGGGGCGCGTCTCGCTGCTGCTCATGTCTGCACCTTACCGATCGATCCGGAAACTCAGCTCCAGCATAAACCCTTCGGGCGGGAACTTGGCTTCGGCTTCGCCGCCCATCTGCGATCTGACCTGACCTTCGATGAGAGCAAGGCCAAATCCCTTTCGTTTCGGCGAATGCACCTCGGGACCATCCTTCTCCACCCATTTCAGGCGAAGCCGGTCATCGTCGGCATCCCAGATGACATCTACCCGACCGTCATCATTCGACAGCGCGCCGTATTTCGCGGCGTTGGTTGCCATTTCGTGCACGACCATGCCGAGGGAAAGCGCCTGCTGTGGCGTCAATGCGATCTCCGGCCCGTCGGCAGAGATGCGATCGGCGCCGAATGCCTCCGCCTCCGTGCGAACGAGGTCTCGAACTGCCACCTTCGTCCAGTCGGACCCGGATAACAGCGAGTAGGCCCGCGACATGCCGTGCAGTCGGCCGCTCAGCCGCTCGCCGAACTCCTCCATGCTGGACGAGGTCTTCCGCGTGCTGTTGGCGATGCTGATCACCACGGACAGCATGTTCTTGACCCGGTGGTTCAGCTCGGAGATCAGAACCTTCTGCTGCTCTTCGGCCTGCGCGAGCGACGAGATGTCGACGAGAGTGACGACGATCCCGTCGATCCCGTCGTCACGGTTGCGGTAGGGCACCAGCCGGACAAGGAAGTGCAGCCCGTCATTGTCGGGTGCCAGTCGCCTTTCCACAAGCTCGCCCGAGCGGAAGACCTCGCGCACCTCCGCTTCGAGGTCCGGGTATTGCAGCGCGCCCGCAAGGTCCATCAACGGGCGCCCGATATCGGCTTCGCGGATGTTGAAGAACGCGCCGGCCGCAGGGGTGAAGTTGCGGATCACGAGGTCGCGGTCGAGGAACACAGTCGCGATCTGGGTTGCCGCGTAAAGATTCTTGAGATCCGTGTTGGCGCTGTCGAGGTGGCCCACGCTGGTCTCGAGCTCGGCGTTGATCGTCGAGAGTTCCTCGTTGAGGGACTGCATCTCCTCGCGCGAGGCTTCGAGTTCCTCGTTGGTCGACTGCGCCTCCTCGTTGACCGAAACCAGCTCCTCGTTCGAGCTTTTCAGCTCCTCGAGCGCGGTTTCGTATTCCTCCACCGTCGATTGCAGACGCTCGCGCAGATCGCGCAGTTCGCGTTCCAACGCCGCCTCGGCTTCGTGCGCGACGGCCTCCACACTTCCATCCACGACCGGCTGCCGCCACTGGCCGAGCGGCGTGAAGAGCAAGAGAAACAACGCTTCGTTGCCTGTGGGACCGTCCAGCGGCTCGATCGTCAGACCGACCATGCTGCCGGTCGCCCCATCCCGGTCGAGCATCAGGACCTGCCGGGCAGCCGGGCTGCCCGTCTCCATCGCCTCGCGCAGCGCCGCGCGCAGATCGGCCCGGAACTCGCGCCGTGCGAGATCGAAGATGTGACGGTTCGGCGCGCCACGCGGCATCTCGAGATATCGGCCCGTGTTCGACGAAAAGTAGAGCGCGTCGCCCTCATGGGTGATCACGACATGTGCCGGCGCGTGCCGCTCGAGCACCTGCGTTTCGACCCGCTGGCGGAGCTGGACACTGGTCACGTCCGATCGGCGCTCCGCCACGTCCTGCCGGGTTCGAGAGGCGGACGTGTCGAGCGCGATTGGCAATCGCCTGACCCCGCCATGATCCCGGCTCTGGAAGATGCGATGCTGCTTGTCGAGAGGCGCGAAAAGGTCGCTGTGGCGGCTGACGCCCTCGGACGTGCCGAGGAAGAGATACCCGCCCGGCTTCAGCGCATAGTGGAATGTCGGGATCACCCGGTCCTGAAGCTCTCCGCCGAGATAGATCAGCAGGTTGCGGCAGGACACCAGGTCCATCCGCGAAAAGGGCGGGTCCGAGATCACGCTGTGCGGCGAGAAGATGCACATCTCGCGCACCTCCTTGCTGACAACGAGGCTGGCCCCGTCGCGGCGAAAGAACCGTTTGAGCCTTTCGGGGGCAACACCGGCAAGCAGCGCGTCGGGGTAGCGGCCTGCGCGGGCCGCGGCCAAGGCCTCGTCGTCGATGTCGGTGGCGAAGATCTGCACCTTCGGCACGACATCCAGCCCGTCCATCTGCTCGCGCATCAGGATGCCGAGCGAATAGACCTCTTCGCCCGTGGCGCAGCCCGGCACCCAGAGCCGGATCGTTTCATCCGCGCCGCGCCCTTCGAAAAGCTGCGGGATCACTCGGCTTTTCAGCGCGGCGAAGGCATCGGTGTCGCGGAAGAAGTTCGTGACGTTGATCAGCAGGTCACGGAACAGCGCCATGACTTCGCCGGGGTCGTCCCTCAGCCTCTGCACGTAGGCGTCGACCGTGGTCAACTGGACCACCTTCATCCGCCGCGCGACACGACGCATGAAGGTCTTGTCCTTGTAGCCTGAAAAGTCGTGACCGGTATGGCTCCGCAGAAGGCGCGCGATGTCGCTCTGCACCTGTTGCGCCTCGTCAAGGCGCTGCCTGTCCTCCTCGCTGTCGGCAAGACCGACGAGGGCGTCAATATCGTTGCGAAGCCGGACCAGTCGCTCGGGCATTTGCTCCACCGGCTCGGCAAAGTCGATCAAGCCACTGGCTATCGCGCTATGCGGCATCTCGGGGTTGCGCGGGCCCGATCCGTCGCTGGTCTGGGCCATGGTGATGCCGCCGCGCTCCTTGATCGCCTTTACGCCGAGGGTGCCGTCGCCGTCCCCGCCCGACATCACGATGCCGACGGCATTCTCGCCCTGGTCTTCGGCCATTGAGGCGAAGAACACGTCGATCGTTTTCCGTTCCCGATGGACCGGATCGTCAGGCCTCAGCCAAAGGCGCCCATCCTTCATGGTAAGGATCATGCCCTCGGGCATGACGTAGACGTTGTCTGGCCGCACCTCGGCGCCGTCCTCGGCCACGCTGACAGGGGCCGACGTATAGCGCCCGATGACCTCGTGCAGCAGGCTCCGCCGGTCGGGGCTGAGATGCGTCACGATGATGAACGCCATCCCGCTGTCGTCGGGAAGGTGTCGGAAGAAGCCTTCGAGTGCCGGGATGCCGCCGGCCGAGGCGCCGATACCCACGACGAGGGGAGCGTGTGTTGTCATTATCAGAGTCTAAGCCTTCGCCGTCTCGCCGACAACCATGCCGCGCAACCCCGGACAGGGTGTATAATGGTTGCTTTTCGTGGCGGAGAAGTCGAGATCAGCCGCAAATGTCGAGGAAGGACTGGGAGCCGCCTTGCAGCGATGCGGACCAGCACCTCCCTCGGCGCGCCCCGAATGTCAGCTTGCCGCATCCGGGCTTAACCGGTTCGCACATGCCGCGAGGGTCGGCTTCCCGCCCCTCATGGCCATGGCCCGAGTCTGTGCTGGCACGGATGTTCGTGAAGGGCTGGATGAGAGCCTGTGCTCCGGCTGATGTGAAGGTCTGATATTGTAGGTGCGGCGGGCGACTTGCTGGCGAAGCCAAGTCTCATGTCATGGCTGCAGATGCGTCGTCCAAGCTGTCACAAAGGCAAGTTTCGCCGCCAAAAGGCAAAACAGCTTGGCAATCGACAACTGGATCTCGGTTCCAGGTAAGTTGCCTTTGGGTTCGTCGTGAATTAACGGGTTGCCTCGGCTCTCGTGCACCAAAGATGCCTTTCCGGCCAAGGTGAGTTGCCTTCGACCAAACAGGGTTGGCGGCTAAACGCGAAATCTAGGCTCTGGACTCATAACCAGAAGATGACGGTAGCGGCGAGGGCGATGGCCG
>NZ_JBELKF010000037.1:0-32844 GCF_042089775.1 Palleronia sp. | reverse complement strand
GGCGAAACGCCAGGCGTGCAATCGGCTCAGTCCGGCCGCGTAGCTGATCATGTCGAAAGACACGAAGGGCATCAGGCGGCTGGCAAAGACCGTCGCCGTTAGAGCGTTCTGCGAGCCGAGCAGCCCGGCATCGACGCGGGCGCCGAACACCCGCCGCAGAGCGTCATGCCCCAGAACCCGCGCCAGCCCAAAGGCGATCAGTGCCCCGAGCTCGGCGCCGATGACAACCTGCACGGTTCCCCAGAGATGTCCGTAGGCCGCTCCGGCCGCCAGTGCGATCGGCGCGCTCGGGATGGGGCTGGCCACGACCGCGATGGTCATAAGCGTGACGATCAGGACCGGCCCCCAGAGACCCGCACGCGCCACCAGCGTTTCCAGACGTTCGCCGTCCAGAAGTCCGCGAGCCTCGGCGAACACCGAGGGCGCGACCAACCAGATGCCGAGCAGTCCGATCCCGAGGATCGCAAGGCCCGTGAGGATGGCGGCGCGCAGGCTCATCTCAGATCGCCTCGACGGCTTTCGCCAGGAGGGCGCGCACCTCGCCCGCCACGGCCGTCAGTTCGGCGTTCTCGATCGCCTGCATCGATGCCACAGGATCGATGGCGCTGACTTCCACGCCACCGTCGACCTCGCGCAGGATGACGTTGCATGGCAACATCGCACCGACGCGCGGCTCGATCCCGATGGCCTGATGCGCCATCTTGGGGTTGCAGGCGCCGAGGATGCGATAGGCTGGCATCTCGACATCGAGCTTCTTTTTCATGGTCGCCTTGACGTCGATCTCTGTCAGGACACCAAAGCCATGATCCGCCAGCGCCTTTCGTGTGCGAGCGTCGATGTCGTCGATACCCGCGTCGGCGATCATTCGATTGATCGTGTAGGTCATTTCCAAGTCCTTTTTCTCACTTCCGAAGGTATTTGATCAGTGCCGCTATGGCCAAAACCACCAGCACGAGGATCAGCAGGCCGAAGAGCCAGCCAAACCCCATTCCGAAACCCATTCCAGAGCCCATGTCGTTCCAGGTCATCATCTCATCCTCCTGATTTTCACCCGCAAGGTGCGCCTTTTGACCGGCCCTCACGACAACATGGGGCAGGACAGCACAGGATCGGTGTCGGGACGTCGGGGCGCCCTGTCTGGACGCCCCGCCCGGATCAGACCGACGCCGTGACCGCGAACTCGGTCATCATCCCCGTCGCAAGGTGCGGCATGTGATGGCAATGCAGCATCCAGCGCGCGGCTTCGCCCGCGTCGAGCGCCACGTCGACCATCGACATCGGCGGCACGTGAACCGTGTCGCGCAGCGCACCGGCGACACGCCGTCCGTTCAGGCCGACGACCTGGAACACATGCCCGTGCAGATGCATCGGGTGGGCCATCATCGACATGTTGTGGAACGACAGCACGACCCGCTCGCCCCTGCGCGCGGCGACTGGCTGGTGTTGGCCCCAGACTGCCCCGTTTATCGTCCAGACGTACGGCTGCATCGAACCGCCCAGCATCAGCATCTGGCTGCGGTCCACGGGTCGATCCGGCAGGGCGTCCAGCGCGATGAGGCGCGCCTCCTGCGCAAGATCGGTGTCGAACGCGGGAGCCGCGGTCTCCGCCATGTCATCGAGGCGCCGAACCTCGGCACCCTGCGTGGCGAGGATAAGGCCGGTGCGCTCCCGCGCGCCTTCGCGCAGTGCAAGGATCGGCCAGGCGCCGCCTTCGTTCGGCAGGTCGATCTCGATGTCGAGCCGCTGGCCCATCGCCAGCCCGAACCGCGTGCCCGATAGAGGCTGGACAGCGTGCCCGTCCGCCGCAACCAGGCGTGCCTCGGCACCGCCGGTGTCGATCCAGAACACGGTCGCTGCGGCGGCGTTGATGACCCGGAGCCGGATGCGCCCGCCACGCTCGACCTGCACCACCTCGGGGTCCGACAGGGTCCGGTCATTGGCGAGATAGGCGTCCCAGTCGTAATCGTTCAGGTCCATGGCCATGCCGCCCATCTGGCCGCCCATGCCCATCATCCCACCCATGTTGCCCATGCCGCCATGGCCCATCGCGCCATGATCCATGCCCTGCATCGCCCCCATGCCTCCCATGGGAGCGCCTTGATCGGGTTGCACACCTGCACCGTGGCCAGCGCCGTGCCCGCCGCCATGGCCCGCGCCGATTTCGGCGAGAACCTCCTCGGGAGCCTTGAACGAGAAGTCATGCAGGAACATCACGACGTCCTGCCGGTCGGCAGCAACGTCCTCGGCCGAGCGCACGATTAGCGGCGCGGCGAGCAGCTGCATCTCCTGGGTGGGCACATGGCTGTGCATCCAGTGGGTGCCCGGCCGTGCCTCGAAGTCATAGGATCGGGTTTCACCCGGTGCGAGAAGGGGCATCGGCATGTCCGGCACGCCGTCCTGCGCATTCGGCGGGATCTGGCCGTGCCAGTGGATGATGGTGCCGACATCGAGATCGTTGGTCAGATCGATCCGGAACCTCTGGCCGGGGTTGAGGATCAGTCCCTGACCGCCGAGGCCGGCAAGGCCAAAGACCGTTGCCGCGCGCCCGTCGATATCGAGGGTCCGGGTCGCGGCGGAGAGGCTGATCGGCGCCATCCCTTGCGCGAAGGCGATGTGGGGCATCTGTGCCGCGCCAAGGGCGGCGGCGCTTGCGGCAAGAAAGCCGCGGCGTGAAAGCGTGTTCATTGTCGTCTCCTCGGGACTTATGTCCCGTTCATCAATACCGATGGGACGCCGCGGGCGTCGGCCCGGGCGCGCTCAGAGGAGACGGAGTTTCGGAGGGCGTTCGTTCAGTCCCGGCGCACGGCTGACGTGGATTGCCGCGGACGGGACGTCATGACTGGCGGCGCCGTGAGCTTGCCCGGCTTCCCCGCCTGCCGAAGTCAGGAAGGCCGAGAGGCCTGCGCAGACGAACTCGCACATCTCGGCATCGGCCGACCCAGAGTGCTCTCCAGCTTCACAGCCGAGGCCCGAAATGACCGGCGAGTGCATCATGTCGGCGACATGCATCGCGTGATCCACACCGGAATTCATGCTCATGCGTGTCGCATGCGCGGAGGTCACCGTCGTCACCACGGTGATCGCGAGTATGGCAAGCATGGTGATGACACGTGCGATCATGCTGCAAAGATAGGCATTGCTCACGAGAATGTCCATTGTGACAGGCGCCTCGCCGCTGGCACAACGTGGTCTCGACCAAACGCGAATGTTATTCCGCAGTGATCGGGGACAGACGTCTTGAAAAAAGCTCTCCGAAATACTGTCGGGATCGGTCTGGTCGTCGGAGGTGTGATCTTCGCGGTCTTTGCTGGCTGGCGTTATGCCGGTACCGCATCCACCGCCGTGGCGTCGGCGGACATCATCGCGCAAGGACGCCAGATCTATGCGGATCAGTGCGCCGCCTGCCACGGCGCGGACCTGGAGGGCCAGCCCGACTGGCGTACGCCGCTCGCATCCGGCCGGTTGCCCGCACCGCCGCACGACGAGAGCGGCCACACATGGCACCATCCCGACGAGGTCCTGTTCCGGATCGTTAAGGAAGGCACCGCCGCCGTGGTCGGTGGCGGATACGAGAGCGACATGCCCGGCTTCGCAGACGTACTGAGCGATGCGGAGATCCGTGCCGTGCTCGACTACATCAAGAGCACATGGCCGGAGCGCGAGCGCACCTATCAGTTGGAAGTCTCGCGCTCCGGATGAGGGGAGCACGAAACGGAGGCCGCATCCGGTATCCTTCTCGTCCGGTTTCAAGGACAAGAAGGGGCCCTGTAACGTTACTTGGAACAACGGATTTGTAACACTGAACTTCAGTCGTAATTGGATCTTTAGCGGTCTTCGACCGCGACGAACCGGAGTTCGCCGCCAAGAGACTGCACCGGATTGCCGAGCCTTACCGCATTGAGACGGAGATCCGTGGCATGGGTGCCTACCAACGACTGTCCGCTCGTGACGCCCGTAGCGGACTCTTCGTCGCTGAGTTCGGAGCCTGGCTGCAGGCACAACGTCTCCGAATTTCGGCCAAGTCACGCCTCGGCGAGAAGCTGACCTACATCCATCGCCAGTGGGGCGGTCAGCAGACATTCATCGATGACGGCCGCGTCGACCCCGACGCCTACCTGTAGGCCTGCCTCGAAGCCATCTCTGCTGACCACCCGGCGAGCAGGATTGGCTCACTGCTCCCCTGGGATGTTAAGCCGTCTGCTGATCCCGCGTGAGGCGGAGACATCGCTTGCGAGGCCGAAATCTAAGAGCGTCCGTTCGTTCAATTGCGGAGAAAGCTCGCTTTGCCCGTATGGGCGGCGCTGCGACGAGGCGCAGCGAAAGGTGGGACTAGGTTCCTTGGTCCGGCGCAGCCTTCAACGACCGCTTCCGTGATCTGCGCCGCGGCGCAGAACCCTGCGTGCTGCGGCTGCGAGCGACTCCATCGTCAAGCTGCAGTTGCATCGGTAAGTCGCCGAACGACCGGAAAGTCCGCACTGCTGACCTTGGGCTGCCAGAACATGCTGCACTTGGCCGCGAATGACTGGTTCGGGGTAGCTGCGCGGCAGCGATGGGCCGGCCCTCGAGCGGCAGCTCAGGGCCGCTCTCGGCGGCGCGCGCGTTGCCGCGCGTGCAAAGTGAATCCTCGGCGCCGCGGTCAACAAGGGCTCCTTCCGGTCGTTCGCTGCAGCGAGAACGAACGGCAGCTCTCGCTCGGCAGGGTTCTCCGCTTGCCTTCAAGTAGGTCGGGAAGGGGAATTCCTAGCGTCAACGCCGCCCGACCGGACCTCCGATAGTTGGAGGTCTCCGGTCCGGTCAGGCTCATCGCGCACCTTTATACCTTGCGCGTCAAGACAGATGCTTTCCTTTTCGGGGATCGGGAGCCCGCGGTCGCGTGGCTGTCGCTGCAAGGGACGGCGAGAACGGGATGCTGGTGAGCGGTGAAGTCTGGCATGAGTGCCTCCAATTCTCGTGGCATGATGATGCCGATCGCGATAGAGGTGCCCCAGCCCTCGAAGGGGCTGAGGCGTGGGGGCGCTAGATGATCCCGTGCTGAATGAGGAAGGCGCGGGCGATCTTGGCGGAGAGACCGCCCTTCCTCAATAGCGCCCAAGCTTCAGCCCGGCGCGATGTCCAGTCGATTATTGTTCTCACCTCCTTTCAGGCTAATCACCCTGACAGGAAGCCTGCTTTCATCTCTATTGCGGGACGTTGTTGGTTGGAGCAGGGCATGGAGAAATGCACCGGACGTTCCGCAATCCCTTGCGCAAATCGGCTCCCAAGGACAGGAACGGAAGGTGAAAACCTGGAGCCTGCCGCATGCCTTGTGCAGCCATTCTTGCTGTCACAGCCGCCATGATCATCGACGGGGACACGGTGCGCCTAGTGTCGACTCTCATCGAAGTGCAAATCTCTGAATTCACGTGTTAATCCAGCCGGTGGCGTATGGCTACGAGGTTGCTTTCGAAGACCTCTGCCGGTGTCCGGTACCCAAGGCACTTGCGCGGCGTGGTGTTGAGGCGCTGGCAAATCGACCTCAAATATCGATTTGTCAGCGCCGTCGGGTCGGTCGAACGGGGCAGGTACCTTCGCAGCCTGTTGTTCGTGTTCTCTACGGTGCCCTTCTGCCACGGCGCCTGGGGATCACAGAACCAGCTGTCCATGCCGATCCCCAGCTTGAGCTGCTCCCAGGCGGAGAACTCGGAGCCGCGGTCGAAGGTGACCGACTGGCGGGCCTCCGCGGGGAGGGGGGCGAGCCCATGGATGAGCATCTCCATGATCGGCTTTGACTGGCGATCCTCGTTGCGCAGGACGACGGTGTAGCGGCTGACGCGTTCCACCAGGGAGGTCACGTTGATCTTGCCATGCTCCTTGCGGAACAGCATCAGGTCGCCCTCCCAGTGGCCGAACTCGACGCGATCGGCGATCCGTTCGGGCCTGCGCGACAAACTCTGGTCGTCGAAGATGCGCGTGCGGCTGTGTCGCCGGTGTCCCCGCGGACGGCGGCGCCTGCGGTGCTCGGGGAGGTGGCGGTAGAACTCCTCGGCGCGGCCATCCTTCGAATAGGCGAACCGGTAGATCGTCTCGTGACTGACCCGGATCGGGTGGCGCTCGACGCGCATCCTCCCGGCGATCTGTTCGGGAGACCAGCCGGCCTTCAGCCGATCTTCGACGGCGACCTTCAGCTGCGGGTGAATGACCATCTTACGGTGGATCGCGCGGCGCCGCCTGGACATGTCCTGAGCGTTCATCGCGTAGTAACCGTTCAGCTCCGGGATTTCCTTGTCATCGTAGAAGTTGCGCTTGAGCTCACGATAGATCGAGGAGGGGGCGCGGCTCAGGCGATCTGCGATCTCCGGCACCGGCATGCGTGCCTCGAGCCACTGAGCGATCTTCCGTCGTTCTTCCAGGTTCAGGTGCAGGTAAGAGCGTCCCATCGTATCCTCCGTGCAAGCTTCTGTTTACATACAGAATTTGCACTTCGGATGTGAATCCACCCGGCTACACCCTTTGTTGCAACTATCCTGAAATGTCATCCCGCCCGCAAAGCAGAAAGGTCATCATGGTGCGCCCGAGGGAGCGCAGCCGGGCAGGGCGGAGACCTCAAATATCGAAGCCCTGGCCGGCCGCGCGGGCTGCCTTCATTCGTCGGTCGGCGAGAGTGTTCCAACCGTCGTTCCTGCGACCGGTCGGTGTGTAGACCGTCCTCTGCTTGCCCGCCCGGCGTTTCTTCGGCGGTGCCTTGTCCTGTTCGGCCTTGATGTGTTCCAGCACGGCACCCAAGCGCTTGTTCTCCGTGATCGCCGCGTGGGTGACCCTCTGATCCTTGTCGAAAGCGCAGTAGGGAAGCGATATGCCCTTCCATCTGAACTCCAATCGCCCGTCCGCGAACTCGTAGCTGTCGACATACTTGCCAGGCAGGTCGCGCGTGACCTCGTTCGCCTCGAGGATGATCCGCCGGCGGTCGTAGGAGAAGGCCAGTTGGTTGCCGACATAGCGCTCGTCCCGATAGCACAGGATCTCGCGCAGCCGGTCTGGCTCGACATTGAGCGCGCGATGCAGGTTGTCCACCCGGCGCGGGGCCTTGGCGAACTTCATGTTATGGCGCTCGATGAAGCCCGGAAGGAAGGCGTTCCCGGCTTCCAGGTCGGAGATGCCCGCGAGGCGCAGCTCCTTCACCAGCCGGTCCTGCAACGTCCGGTTCGCGCGCTCGACCCGGCCCTTCGCCTGTGAGCTGTTGGCGCAGAGGATCTCGATGTTCAACTCGTTCAGGGCTCGGCCGAACTGGGTCATGCCATGTCCCGTTCTAGCTCCTTGTTGCGCGACCCGGAACACCGTGTGCTTGTCCGAGTAGAAGGCCACGGGGCGGCCATGCCTGGTCAAGTAGGTCTCCAGCGCGCCGAAATAGCTGAACGTGCTCTCCGACAATACGAACTTCAGATGCATGAGCGTGCTGGTCGCATCGTCGATGAACACCAGCAGCGTACAGGCGGGGCCGCGATCTTCGAACCAGTAGTGGTCCGAGCCGTCGATCTGGATCAACTCGCCGTAGCACTCCCGGCGCAGGCGCGGCTGATGGAACGTCCGACGCTGTTTGCGCGACAGCCACAACCCATCCTCTATCATCCACTTTCGAACCGTCTCGCGTGAAACCTTGACTCCGTGGTGCTCGGCCAGCATCTCGGCTGCCAGCGTCGGCCCGAAATCACCGTAGCTCTCACGGATCAGCCCGAGCGCGTAATCTCGCTTGGCGTCGCGAAACCGATTGTTCGGGGCACGCCCACGGGCCTTGTGCCGGATACCGGACGGACCGTCCTCTCGGAACCTTCGCAACAGTCGGAATACCTGGCGCTTCGTCACATCCAGGAGAGACGCCGCCGTCTCAGCAGTCAGCCGTCCGTCAACGACCTGTGCCAATACTTCCACGCGGTTCAGCTCGCGCTCGCTCATCATTACCCATCCCATGTCCGAACTCTCTGCCTGCTCCGATCGCAGGCGAGAGTGACACTTCTGCATTGCTCATGGGTGACATTTTAGCTTTGCGGCTACACCCTTGCGACCGAGAATCAACGTTATGTTAAGCCGAGGTCAGAGGTGCCAACCGTGCCTAGAATGCACATCAGCAGACCGACCGCCTTGGTCCTGACGATTCTCGCCGCACCAGCCGTCGCTCAGGGCGTTGTGTGTCACGTCGCGGATGAGGACACCGAACTCAACTCCGAAGGTATCCTCCTGGGGATGAGGACACCATCCGAGACGAGACCTTCGAGCCTCAAGCCGCCATCCAGCCGCCATCCACGAACAGGTTATGTCCTGTCAGGAAGGTCGCCTCGTCGCTCGCCAGGAAAAGTGCCGCGTTTGCCACGTCAATCGGTGTTCCCAGCCGAGGCCAGGGCGTACGGGCGGTGGAGTAGTCAAGCCACCGCTGCTCGACGGCGCGCCCGCCCTTCCCGGTGAGGATCTTGCCTGGCGCCACCGCGTTGCACACGATGTTGCGCGAGTCGTAATCCGCGGCGATCTGCCGTGTCATGTATGCCACGCCTGCCTTCGAGACCCCATAAGCGAAATCTTCGGGTGCACTGATATGGCCATGCTGGGACCATATGTTGATGATGCGTTCCCGGCATACTCGAGCTTGCCCGTGCAAAAGGCAGACGAGTTGAGCTGGCGGACTGCCTTTTGAATCTTGGACTTTTTGGCGGGGCTCGAGCTTAAGTGCGCTCTTCTCAAGCTCCTTCGCGTGGCCATCCAAGGGCGGGAAATCTCTGTGAAATCCAGCGTCCCGTCTTCCTGCACGGCGCAGTACCCAGTCGCTTCCCGGAAGGCTGCTCCCACTGCCGCTCCGAGGGCCCCTGCTCACGTGCGCACACATTCAGCCGCTCCCGCATCCCCTTACGAACGTCTTCGACAGAGTAGTTCAGCAGCGTGCTCATCTCGTAGATCGGATCCGGCACGCCTTCGCGGTTGCGAGCTGCCGACATCACGGCGTCAACCATCTCGGTATCCCCTTCGATGCCATCATTGCAGACCCGGTTGGGGTAGCGGCTCAGGACCTCCCTCTCCTGCCGACACGCAACCTGCACAGGATCCCGAAGGATTGCAGCCAGCGGGCGTCTCGGGGCTTCCTGATGATCCAGGTCGGAGAACAGTCGCTCGGAGCGCGGCGGCAGGTCTTCCATCCCCGTTGCGGCATCAAGACCTGCCACACAGGGAGGCATGGACTGCCTTCGTCATATACTCGAAGGATCGCACTTCGCGTGCCAGGGCAGCTGACTCCGGTCGGGCGCCATTTCATGGTGGCATCCTGGACGAGGTGTTCCTCGGGCTGTGATCGGAGCCAAATATCCGAATCGTGACCAGATTCGAGTCGAATCCGGCCCCCCTGCCCTTCCTAAACACTTCAGATTCTCACTCAGTTGCACGCAGGCCCAGATCTTGTGTTACCGGTTGCCCGCACCACAAGGCATAAAAACCCTATATTTATCAATACCCTGCGAGATGATCCACGCGTGAACAATTAATGGTGTTGATCGACGGTGAGAATTGCGGCATCACTACGTGCATAACGTTCACCAACCCGCATCAAGACGGCATCGAGCAGGGACAGAGAGTATGCAGCAGGCACCGTAACCCCCAACACAAAAGAAAGCCCACCAGCGGCAAACTGGCGGGACTTTCCGATATAATTGGCTGTCGAAGAACAACCGGTGACAGGTTTCTTCTACCAGCCGAGGCGACAGCTCGCAAGAAGAATATTCTTGCGTGAACGATAGGTTGTGCCGGGATGGACCTCTCAAGTATAAATTTTGCCGTGGAACGCGGCTTCACAAGTTTACCGAAAAAAGTGATCTGGACGTTGCCGGTCAGCAGCGGAGCGAAGCTCACGCTCATCGCACTTTGCGAAATGGCACATGGTGTTACTGGCCATTGCTCCATGTATCTCGACACGTTGGGTGCGATGCTCGGCAAGGCCCGCTCCACGATATCCGGCTACGTCAAGGAACTGCGCGAGCTCGGCGTGCTGCAAGTGAAGCAGCTAGTCCGCAAGGGTTTCCATGATCGGTGCGAGTTTACCGTGACGTTCTACGCCAGGTTCCGAGAGCAACTCAGGTCCGGTGGTCTGCCCGACAACACGTGCACAGGCGAGTCTGAGAGCCCTTCTCCTGCCCACGTTTCCGAACGCGGCGTTCAGCATTCCGAATGCAAGAAGAACAACAGGGATTTTAACAAAACCACCACCGCATCACACGAGGCGACAGTTCTCCAAGATGTCTCGGTAGACCAACCCGTTGCACAGGTGGTGGATGACCTAATCGATGAGTGGCAGCAACAAGCCAGAGGGCTATCGTGGTCTCAACCAGTCCCAGCCTCAAAAGACTTGGTTGAGCGCACTCACAGGTTTCTGTCTCAGAACGCTAAACAGCCGCAAACGTCTCACCCCCCTGCCCTGCCCGATGTCCAAGCTTGGATCTGGGAAACATGGAAGAACCTCGATGTCACGCCCACGCGTGAACAGGTTGCCGAACATGCTGAGGTCTTGCGGATATTGGGAAAGCGAACAGATTTTCACAGGATCCTGGAGCACCTTCGGAAGAATTTGCGGCAGACCTGGAATCCAAACTGGAAGCGCCCGTCTACCCAGCAGCAGTTCCAGCGCTCTGTAGAAGCCGCTCTGAGAGATTTACCCCCCACCACTGAAGTCAAACGGTCTCTGCTGAAAAGCTTTCTGAAGCGAACGGACACGGCTCTCGCGTGATGCTGGATGGAGCCGCTTACAGGATGTCCACGCGTGGACATCCTGTAAGCGGCTCGGTGGCAGTGGATTAAACGGCTGTCGATGAGGGTAACGTGCAGAATGTCCACACGTGGACACTCATACTCAGCCCTCCTTGAATGCAAGGTTGAGCTTCAGCGGTCAGATGAAACATAGCATGTCCACGCGTGGACACATGGCATCCGTGATAAAGGAACAGTGAATGCTTCACGACTTTTCAAGGCGCGTGCTCGCTGGCATGTATGGAATGCAATCGAAGCTACAGCGTGATCTCACGATGAGATCGCGGGTTGAACGGCGCTTCTCGATCACTGAGATGGCGGGGTTCTTTGGGGTCGATGGTCAGTATCTCTCAAACCGTCTGAAGCGCCTTGAGGATCGTGAGTCGCTGCTTCCGACAGGTATCAAGGAGGGTCGCGAGAAGCGCTACACACCCTCCGAAATGCTACTGATCCGAGCCATGCTGAGCTCCCTACCGGCTTCTCAGGATGGCTCTCGGGTGCAACTCAACTGGCGTAAGCCTAGCGACCCCCTGCCCGTCGTCACCTTCGGGGCTCAGAAAGGCGGCACCGGGAAGTCATTGTCATCCGCGCATTTCGCTCAATACATTTCGTTGAACTACGGGCTGCGCGTCGGGGTGATCGACGCAGACCCCCAGAGCACTGTTAGCCTCTATTTCGCCGACACGGACCTCCAGCTCTTCCACCCTGACACCCAGACTGTCGCGAGTTTCATGGGGGTCGAGGAGCCGGGGACCCACTCGCTGAATCGGAGGAGTGCCGAGGAACTGAATGCGATCTGGCAGCCGACGCCTTGGCCTGCGATCCGTCTAATACCTGGTGGTGACGATATCCCGAACGCGGACATATCGATGTTCTTCATGGCGACTCGATCCGGCGAAAAGGTCCACCGCATTCTCCGTGATGCCATCCAACGTTGGGATGAGGGCTTCCCTCCTGAAACGACCTCGGACAACCTGCGGGATGACTACGGCGCCTTCGACATGGATGCGTACACACGTGGACTTACCGAAAGTCTGGACGTGATCGTCGTAGATCAGCCACCCTCGCTAACGGTGATGCAGCTGAACGGTCTGGTCGCGGCTACGAACGTCATAGTGCCGCAAACTATGAAAGGGTTCGACCTGTCGACTTTGACGACATACATGAAAGGGATCGATGACTACCTTTCGGTTCTGGATGACAGCGAGACTTTTGGTGCTGGGCGGCATACGGTGCTCCCGACCATCGTGCAGGAATCGAACGAGCGAGACGTGGCCCACCTAGCGGATCTCTACAGGCATTGCCCCCAAGACGTCAGCCAAGTCTGGTACACGCGATCGGACGCAATCGCGAACGCGGCCGAAGAGTACAAGTCGATTTACGAGTATGACGCCCCAAGGACGCGGCGGGCATCAGCAAAGGCCTTCACGGACAATGCGAACGCGGTGAATGATCGTCTGGTCCAGCTGGTCTGGCCGGACTACACGCATCGAGGCTACGCGGACGAATTCATCAAGAGGGAGTGGAACTGATGGCGCGGCGAGGAATGAAGCTGGACAGCACGCCCTACGCGGCCGCTGATACCGACGATCACAAGGACCCGAATGGGGAGCGAATCCCCGCAGCGTGGCAGCACACGGTCGTCGGACCACTAAAGCTTGAGATTGCCCAGCTGAAGGAGCAGCTCGCTCAGCAGGCAGGGGGAGACGTCGACGCCCTCAAAGCGGAGATCGCAGAAAAGACGGCAGCCGCGAACGCTGCTATCGAGACGCTGCGCCAGGAGATCTTGCGTGGACGGATGCCCATCGAAGTATCTCCCGATCAGATCACGGATGAAGTTGGCAGTGATCGCTATGGCAACTGGGAGAGCGATGAGGACTTCAAACGTCTAGTCGACAATGTTCGAGAGAGTGGGCAGGCCCAGCCCGTCCGCGTGCGGCCACTTGATTCACGGTGGAAGCCTGATCCTGAGAATCCGATGATGGTGTCCACGGGTGAACACTTCGTTCTACAGTCTGGCCGACGGAGGGTAGCTGCCTGCAAGGAACTGGGGCGTCCGGTCCTTGCTTTCGTGTCGGTCGACATCGCAAACCTCAGCCTGTCTGATCTGGAAGAGCGCTACTTCGAGAATACCATGCGTGTTCAACTTTCCACGCTGGAGGAGCTTCTGGCCATCGGAGCAATCCGGAAACAGCTTTCCAATCTATCGCAGGCGGAGGTTTCCGAGAGGGTAGGGCGCCCGCGAACATACGTCAGTCGAGGCCAGCATTGCCTCGAGCATCAAGATCAACTTCTGGCGATGCTAGATCCAGCAACCGCAACCTTCCGTCAGATTGAAGAGGCGCTCGACGCTCTAAAGAAAGGCGATGGCTCCGAGTTGAAAGCGGAGGCAACAAAAAAAGCGGTCGCGCCCAAACCTCACCAGACGGCTGATCTCTCAAAAGGTAAGATGACGCTCCGCCCGAACAGCAAAGGCATGTCGATCTCTGTGGCAGGGGTTCATGTCACTGATGAGAACGCCGAGGAACTGGTCGAAGATTTGAGAGCGGTTCTAGAGAAATATATGGCGAAGGGTGCTTAGAGAAAGTAATAAGACTCCTTCCGAAGCTGAAGCGGGCAGGGGCGGGAATATCCTCACGGGATATCGTCAAGCGACGGGAAGAGCGGGCAACAAGCTACGAACGACAGTGAACGAGCATGACGAAGAAGGGATTCCCTGCCGACAAGGATCAGGGAAAGCTCCTACGCAAGCGGGCTGGATAGCCTAGAGGAGCATGCGGGCGTCTACAAAAAGCTGGCCGACAGGTGAGAAGGTGCGGGCACCCGAATGTCATCATGATGACATTCGTCCGTCTGGTACGCACCTTCGTCATATGGCGAAGGTAGATGGAAGTATCAGACACAAGAGATAGGTCGCAGCAAGCGGGCCAACACGTCGGGGATGGGCGTCGGTAGATGTGCCAGGAGAATTGTTATCGCGAGAACATCTATTGAACCAAGCACTTAGGCAAAATTAACATGTCGATTAGCTAGAATCCGACTGAAGGGCCTTTCTGAACTGTGACCGGAGGGCAGGAGAAGGGTTGGAGACAGGCACGGTCCCCCCATGCAGCTCGACGTGGCGCTGAATCTCAGCTTGTCCGGCGCCCTCGAAGATGCCGCATACTACGACCTCTTGATCTTTCAGATCTGCCAGCGACTTGAAGGGCGGTAGGGCAGGGGGCTCGGCCGCTTCACGGATGTCCACCCAGAACGAGGCGTTCAGCTCGCGAAGGGCAAGGAACATGCTTCCGAGGTCCCTCTTACCTGCGGCGGCCGACACGTCGGAGAGAAGCCCTTTATCATCGAGAGCATGCAGCTCACAGATGGCATGATGAATCGCTGTCGCATCGATCTTGGCAGGCGAGGGGTGCCGCCTAATGGCGGCATATAAGCCCAGTAGGGGGATCGGATGCTCCGCGGATATTTTCCCAGAAGCAGCGGTGAGCTCCCGGAGTGCCACGAACAGGACCCGCAGGTTCTTTTTCCCTGCGGCGTCCGCCACGTCTGTAAGAAGCCCTCCTTCATCAAGTTCGGTAAACTCGCCGGGGGCGGGGTAGATTGCGGGCGAATTAATCTTCGTAGGCAGGGAGTGCTGCCGAACGGCGGCGTGGAGATCGAGCGAAAAGTTTGGGTCACCGAGATCAACTGGTTTCCGGCTCGGAGATCTTTACTGCGGATCGCATCTCGGTGCTCGGTCGCCAGGCCGGGCAGGTGCCGCTGTTCTCGATGGCCGGGCGCGCGGTGACACGCACGGGAGCCCGGGGGCACCCGAGATGCTCGCTGTCCTGACCGTGCGGCACCGCCGTGCATCGCCACCGACGGTTGCCGAGCAACCGCGCATGACGTTGCAGGCCCGGAGAGACTACCACGCCTTCCTCACCGCACCGATCATACGACAGGCCCTGTCCACACTCGTGCCGGAATACGATCAGGTGGCGCCGGTCCTGACAAAGCCCGTCCGTCCTGGCCTCCAGGGGCTGGCTCAGGCTTCGCTGCTGCAGGCCTTCGCCTCGACGGTTGGTATCGGTCGGCTCGTGGAGGATCCGGTGCGCCGCGTGATCGAGGTCCTGCTCGCAAGCGATGCCGAAGGGCAGGGGCGGGTCCGGGAGGTGCTCAGGTCATGGCCGCTCTCGACGCGGCGACGTATCTCCGCGCGGTCCTGGCGTGCTGAGCGCAACGAGAGGGCACGTCTGGTCGCTGAAACCGCCGCGAGACGGCGCCAGTCTCACAAACCCCGACTCCGCCAGTCTCATAAATACGGTTGGCGAGTCTCATGAACCCCGGACGGTTTCTCGGGGAAGCCCTTGAGTCTCATGAAATCCGGCATTCCGAAGGTGCAGCGACATGTTGTCGTTCTTGCTCCACGGGTGGAATGTAACCCGTTGATAAGACAGCATTCACGTTCTTGTTTCATTACCGGACTATAGGTTCATTATCGGACCAGCGGGGCGCCGACGCCATGGCGTCGGCATGCGCCAAGCAGCCGGGGCCAGCGCGAGCGAAGGCCTTGCCGGATGGCGGCTCAAGACGAGTCCGGAGACCGAGCAAGAAGCCAGTCCACCGATGAACTGGGAATTTCCGCGACGAGAGGGCCGGTTCCGGGCGGATCCGGCGATGAACCTGAAGCGATCGCGCCATTCCTGCGCCTGCTCTCGCTATGCCCGATAATGCAACATTACTGGACATAGCGCTGACCTGCAAAGTGCGGCGGTTAGGGGTCTGATTTAGCGACTGAAGCGCCGCCTTCAGGAGGCATCCGACATGCCAGCTGCCGCCCCAAGCCTCGCGCAGGAGGTCCTGAGCCCCGTTCCGATGCAGTGACCGAACTTGTCTGCGCGGACGCAAGGCCTTGAAGACGCCGCCTTTGGTGCTTTCGTGCCGGTGCGATTTTGGCTTACCCGCGCCTTGATCCCGTGGCTCCTGTGGCGCGAGCGCCTGGCGCTGGAAGCTTGTGCGCAATCTACGGGGCGGTCCGAACGGTCAAGGGTGCGCTGCTTGAACGCGAGCGGTGGCTGCAGTGTCTCACTCCGCTCGCACGAACTCCACATCCTGCAAGGCACCGCAAGCACCATTGTGGGCGATCAGCCGGAAACCAGAGTCGCTGCTCTCGACGCGACACATCAGCGGGAACTGAGCCAATCCTATGTCTCCGGTCGCCTCGGAAAAGGTGACGATGCTTTCGGCTACGGCGTAGACGCCGCTGACGATTTCAGATCGCTGGTCGTTCGTCATGCTGAAACTGCCACTGTCTTCGAAGAGGGCCGTCACTGATCCGGCAGTGTACTCGCCCGGCTCGATATCCATGGTCCGCATACTGGCGGCTTCGCCAGCGGGCTGATCAGCCTGCTCTCCCGAACGCCGAGCCGGAGCGGCGGCCTGCTGCTGCGCTTCCTCGCCGCGCTGCTGCAGGTCCGCGATCCGCTGTTCGATCTGCGCGAGCTCCTCTCCACGCGTCGCAAGAAGTTGCGTCAGCTCTGTGACCTGACCCTGAACTTGATTCCGCTGCTCCTGCGCGGACTGCACGTCCGACGTCAGCTGATCGCGTCGGGTGCTCAAGTCGGAAACCGCCTTTTCCAGCTCGCCCCGCCGCTCTTGGATGCTGTTCAATTCGTCGCGCGCCGCAGCGAGCTGCTCCTGGACCGAGGCTTCGAGCTGGCGCGCCTCTTGTACGCGGGCCTCGGCTTGCGCCAGTTCATCGGCGAGGCTGGAGGCCTCTTCGGTAAGTTGCTGCAGCGTCTGCTGCGCCTGAGCGCTCTGTTCGCGGGCGAGTTGGAGCCGCTGGCCGACTTCGGCGAGTTCCTGTGCCTGCTCCACGGTGCGCTCTTCCGCCAAGGCCAGCTCATCGCGCTGCTGCAGCAGCTCTTGTTCGACGGTCTGCTGTTCGTTCCGAACCTGCTCGAGGGAGGAGCGCTCCTCATTGACCCTGAGCGTCACGTTCTCGAGCTCGGTCTGGGCCGCTTCGACCTCGTTCCGCACTGTTGCACGCTGCTCCGTCAAATCATTCACTTCGGCCTCAAAGGCACGTCGTTCAGCCTCTATCTCCTCGGTGAGCCGGGCCAGCTCCGAGTCAAATTCCGCACGCGCGATTTCGCGCTCCGCGGCGAGTTGGTCGAGCTCGGCTTCGAACTCTTGCTGCGCGGCAGTGCGCCGGCTCTCAAGATCGGACAGCTCCGCACCGCCCGCATCAATCTGCGCCCTGACGTCTCCCAATTCGCCCGAGGCGGTTTCCAGTGCTGCAAGAGCTTCCGCGACCTCCGACTGCTGCAGCTCCGCCGCTTCGAGCTGCGCACGCATGTCCTCCTCGAACGAACTGCGTGCGATAACCATCCATAGCACCACGGCCCATCCAACCACTGCCACAACAGCCAAGGCGATAGGCAGGGGTTTCCGCAGATCGGCTCGCGAAGTGATTGCCATCTTTTCCTCCTCTTCAGCAGCGAACAGCACCGTCTCGTATGAGCCATGGCCGTGCTGGCACATCTGGTTCGACTATCCTGATCTTGCCGCAGGACGTGAACAAGTTGTCTCGGGATGCGGCAAAGCAACCTCTACACGTCTCCATGACGCACTTACCGGCGTCTGGTTCCGCCGGCAGTGGGGCCGTTTCCCGATCTACGTACGCGGGGCAAGCCAAAGGTGTTGGCGTGCTGCGGCGTCTTGCCCTGTTGGAGCATCTCCGAAGGTCGACGCTCATACACCGAACCTCGGGAGGCGACGCGGGACACGAGCGTCAGCGATGTGAAGGAAGCGAACCTCCCAATCGCGCGGGCACAGGTGAGGCCGATTGTCGCGATTGGCCCAGATGTATGTGCCGGCTGCTGTTCGCAATCGAGAATTTGGCACGACTTCGGAAATCGCTCATATGTATCTGGCCTGTTGATCGGCTCGCGGGCCGGGGCCTTGATGGGGTTACGCACGCGCCTTGGTCTCATTAGCCGAAAGGTCGATGATGACCCAGTGGCCGTCAGACTTTGGGGGCGTATCTTCTCCGTTTCATGCTGTCCTCTCTTTCGCGAACTCCTTTGTTGCCATGGAAGGTGTCAGATCGCTTCCATGGCCGCGTCTTGTGGGGCGTCGAGCCGGGTGCCGTGACGCAGAATGCTCCAGGCCCTTCGAGCGAGCTTGTTGGCGAGCGATACGGCCGCCTTGTTTCGGGGCATGCGTGCCACGGCTTCGGTCAGCCACGGGCCAAAGCTGAACATCTCCCAACGGTGTGGACGCATCATGATCACTTTCGCCGCCTGCACGAACAACATCCTCAGGTAACGACTGCCGCGCTTGGTGATCCGGCCGAGGATCGTTTGCCCGCCGGTGCTGAACTGTCGGGGCACCAGGCCCACCCAGGCTGCAAAATCGCGTCCACGATCAAAGGCCTCACCTTTGCCGACGGTCGCGACCATCGCCGTCGAGATCATCGGCCCGATACCGGGTATCGTCATGATGTTGGCGCAGTTCTCCTCGGTGTGGCTGATCTCTTCGATCTCGCCGGAGACGTCCTCGATCCGTTTGTCCAGCCACATCCAGTCACCATATAGCCCGATCAGGATACGGCGCATCTGAGACGAGATCTCACCCGTCGTAGTTCGAGGATCGTCTCGGAGGAATGCTTCAGCGCCCGCAGAGCCCCGACCTGACGGTGATGCCCTGCTCGATCAGGAAGGTCCGGATCTGGTTGATGGTGGCCGTGCGCCGCGAAACCAGCCGGGCCCGGACCCGGTGCAGGGCCTGAAGGTCGAGCTGATCCTGGTTTCTCTCCGAAATGGTCCGAAGATTGGGCCGCAGCGCGGCTTCTGCGATCGCCTCGGCGTCGTTGTGATCGTTCTTTTGCCCCTTGTTGAACGGCTTCACGTAAATCGCCGGGATGATCCGCGGCTCGAACCCCAAGCCCCGCAACGTTCGGCTGACAAAATGGGCGCTCAGGCAAGCTCCCATAGCGACGATGCAGCGTGGCAGTTGCTCGAACGTGGCAGTCAGGGCAAGGCGCTTGATCTGCTTGCGGATGACCAGTTGGCCGGCCCGGCCGAACCCGACCATATAAGAGTATCCTTCCGATGTCGATCCCAACGACGGAAAGGTCTTCCAAACTCCCTGTCTTCTTTGCCCAAATGGCTGCTTCTCCTGTCGCGCTGCAGATCCCGGTTCAGGATAATCCGACGGTGGATGGAAGCAGCCGGCACATCCCATTAGCTGACATTCAGTGCAGAGGTCTGCGCCGCAGCGCGGCTTCACCTAACCGGCCATTCGTGCATGGCGCAGCACTTTAGGCTTGATGACAGCAGTTCAGACATTCCGGACGTTCGCTGCCAACGCTCCGGGTTATGCTGCACCGGCGCTGCACTATTCACGAACTTCAAGCCGGTTTCGAAAGAGCTTGGTGCTCTCTTCGTTGCGCATCAGCATGCTGCGGTTTCCATCGCGCCTAGGTGAGCAGCCGGAGTCTTGGCTTCGGTTCCAAAACAACTGAACCGATCAGTTCAATCTTGACACGAACGGCACATCCCCCGATTTGCTGGGCGCAACTCGAATATGAGGGCGATCCAATGTTCCCGAAACTTGCTTTGACGTTTGCGCTCGTTCTCCTGTCGGGTGGCGCAATGGCGCAGGAGACGGCCGACAGGCCCGTGAAACTGCTGACCCTCACGGCGCAGAAGAATGCCATCGAACGGGAATTCTATGGTCAGGTCGTCGCGCGTCAGACGGTCGATCTTGCATTTCAGGTGGGCGGTCAGGTCGTTGATCTGCCCGTTGTCGAAGGCGCAAGGCTGCCCGAGGGCGACCTGATTGCCCAGCTCGATTTACATGCTTTCGAACTGCGGCTCGATCAGGCAAAGCTTGAAAAGGCGCAGGCAGACCGCAGGCTTGACCGGCAGCAGGCGCTGAGCCGCGCCGCAGCATCGGAGGCCAGTCTTGAGGACGCGCTGACGGCTGCCAATCTGGCGGGCATCGCCGTGAGAGACGCCGAACTCGCGCTTGAGCGGGCCACATTGACCGCACCGTTCGACTCACTTGTCGCCAGCCGCGAGATTGCAAATTATTCAACCGTGAATGCAGGAACGCCGGTGGTGCGCCTGCATGACATGTCGGAAACTCGGATCGAGATCGACGTGCCCGAGCTGCTGTTTCGTCGCATGCAGGAACAATCAGATGTCAAATTGTTCGCCGTGTTCCCCGAACGCGGCGGTGAACTGCCCTTGGTCCTGCGCGAGTACGAGGCCGAGACATCCTCGGTCGGACAGACCTACAGCGTGACCCTCGCACTGGAAAACAACGATCCATCAATCTTTCCGGGAGCATCGGCCACCGTAATTGCGAGATTGCAGCAATCCGACAGCGTCGTGCTGGTGCCGCCCTCTGCCGTGGTGATCGCCCCGGATCGCAGCACATCGGTGATGGTTTTTGAACCCATGGGCGAGGAAACTGGCACGGTGCGGCGCATGCCGGTCGAGCTGCGCACGCTCAACAACGGGGCGCTTGCGCTTGACACGCCCTTGACCGAGCCGATCGAGATCGTCGCCGCGGGGGCGAACCGGCTTGAGGACGGGCAGGCCGTTCACCGCTTTAGCGGCTTTGGGAACTGAAACCATGGGCATCGCGCGCGCGGCAATCGACAAGGCCTTGCTGACCATCATCCTGATGCTGGCCTGTCTGATCGGGGGCACCTGGGGCTTTTTCAACGTCGGACGGCTTGAAGATCCGGCCTTCACCATCAAGGAAGCCGTGGTGGTCACGCAATATCCCGGCGCATCTGCGGCCCAGGTTGCGCTGGAGGTGTCCGAACCACTTGAGTCCGCGATCCAGCAGATGGGCGAGATCGACACCATCCGCTCGACCAACCGGCCGGGCCTCTCGATCATCAATGTCGAGGTCAAACCGACCTTTGGCGGGAACGAACTGCCGGCGATCTGGAATGACCTGCGTAACCGGGTGGGCGACGCGGCGGGCAATCTGGCCAGCGGCGTGCAGGCCCCGCGGGTCAATGACAGCTTCGGCGATGTGTTCGGCATCTACTATGCGGTCACGGCCCCGGGGTTCAGCGATGCCGAGCGGCATTCCCTATCAACCTTTCTGCGGCGCGAATTGCTGGCCGTGGACGGCGTGGCGGATGTCGAGGTCAAGGGCCTCCCGCAAGAAGCGATCTTTGTGGAGCCGTCACTGGCGCTGAACTACAATCTCGGGGTGCCTCCTGCGGCCATTGCCCAATCGGTGAGCAACGCAAATGTGGTGAGCCGGGCCGGATCGGTGGACCGTGACAGCCGCCGGGTCGTCCTTCAGGCGCCCGAAGGCACCGACAGCGTGGATGACATCGCCGGTCTGTCCATCGGCGTGGGCGGCGAGGTGCTGAACCTTTTCGACATTGCCAAGGTGCATCGCGCCCGCGTTGAATATCCGGATCAGATCATCCGGTTCAATGGCGAAGAGGCCTTTACCCTGGGCGTCGCAGGCCTGGGCAGCGAAAACATCGTCGAGGTGGGCGCGCGCGTCGACAATCGGCTGGCCGAGCTGAAAGACGAAATTCCCATCGGCGTGACGCTGCACCCGATCTACCAGCAGCATGTCGTGGTCGATGAGGCCAGCTCGGCGTTTCTGGTCAATCTGGCTATGTCCGTCGCCATCGTGGTTATCGTGCTGGCCGTGGCCATGGGCTGGCGGGCGGCGGTGGTCGTGGGGGTAACCTTGCTGCTGACGGTGGTCGGCACGCTGTTTTTCATGGCGATCTTCGAGATCGAGATGGAACGCATTTCGCTTGGTGCGCTGATCATCGCGATGGGGATGCTGGTGGACAATGCCATTGTCGTCGCTGAAGGCATGCAGATCAAGATGGGTCGTGGCGTGTCATCGCGCGACGCGGCAGAGGATGTGGGCAGCAAGACCCAGATCCCGCTGCTGGGGGCCACCGTGATCGGGATCATGGCCTTTGCGGGGATTGGGCTCAGTCCGGATGAAACGGGCGAATTCCTGTTCTCGCTCTTTGCAGTCATCGGCATTTCGCTCCTGCTGAGCTGGGTGCTGGCGATCACGGCCACGCCGTTGCTCGGGCATTACCTGTTCAAGCGGGGCAGCGGCGAGGGTGAGGACATGTCCTACAACGGCGTGTTCTTCCGCTCGTATGCGGCGATCCTGCGCGCGGCCCTCAAGGCGCGACTCCTTGTCGTTGTCGCCTTGATCGGGATCACGGTGGTCTGCTATGCCGGGTTCGGCCAGATTAAGCAGCAGTTCTTTCCCAATTCGAACACGCCACTGTTCTATGCCCACCTGAATCTGCCGCAGGGCGCGTCGGTCAACGACACCGCGACCGAACTTGCCCGGATCGAGACTTGGCTGACCGAGCGGGAAGACGTGCAATCGGTGTCCAGCTTCGTCGGCGAAGGCGCGTCGCGCTTCATGCTGACCTATGCCCCCGAACAGACCAATCCGACCTACGGCGTGCTGATCATCCGGACGGCGACGCTGGATCAGATTCCGCCCCTACGCAACGACTTGGTCGCCTTTGCCGATGAGGCATTGCCTGAGGGGTTGTTCCGAACCGAGCGGCTGGTGTTCGGACCCGGCGGCGGGGCTGAGATCGCCGCACGGTTCAGCGGGCCCGACCCCATCGTTCTGCGGCAACTCGCGGCAACAGCGACCGAAAAGATGCGCGAAGCCTCCGACAACCTGATCCATATGCGCACGGACTGGCGTGAACCCGAGTTGGTGCTGCGCCCCAGCTATGCGACGCAGCGCGCGCAAAGTGCGGGCATCGCCCGTGAGGATATCGCCGAAGTCCTACTGTTTGCCACCGATGGCAGCCGTGTGGGGGAATACCGCGAAGGCGAAAGGCTGATACCTATCGTTCTGCGCGGACCGCAGGGAGAGGCTGATCTGGTCAGCCAGCTGGTCTATTCCGGTGCCTCCGACAGTTTCGTGCCGATGGACCAGGTGATCGACGGCTTCAGGCACGAGATACAGGATACGCTGATCCACCGGCGCGACCGTCTGCCGACAATCGCGGTCGAGGCGGGCATCCTGTCGACCGTCACCGCCGCCGAGGTTCAGGCCGAAGTGCAGGCCACCGTCGAGGCGATCCCCCTGCCCGTCGGCTATAAGTTCGAATGGGGCGGAGAGTACGAAAACTCGTCCGAAGCCCAGCAAAGCCTGGGCCAGCAACTGCCGCTGAGCTTCATCACGATGGTGCTGATCTCGATCTTCCTGTTCGGGACGTTGCGCCAGCCGCTGGTGATCTGGCTGCTGGTGCCGATGTCCGTCAACGGCGTGGCGATCGGCCTGCTGGGGACAGGTTTGCCTTTCACCTTCACCGCGCTGCTGGGGCTGCTCAGCCTGTCGGGAATGCTGATCAAGAATGGAATTGTTCTGGTGGAAGAGATTGATCTCGTCCGCGCGGAAGGCGTGGAATTCACCCAGGCCATCGTGGATGCCTGCGTGTCGCGTGTGCGCCCCGTGCTGCTGGCGGCGGGGACCACCATCCTGGGGATGATCCCGCTGCTGTCGGATGCGTTCTTTGCAAGCATGGCGGTCACGATCATGGGCGGCTTGGCCTTTGCTACCATCCTGACCCTGATCGCGGCCCCTGTCCTTTATTCGCTCCTGCTCAAGCGCAGCGCACAGGCGGGCGAAGCCTGATGGTACCAACGGCATCATTTATTGACCTAAGCCCAGCCGCGAAGGGTGATTGAGGCGAGGCGAGGCGAGGCGGCATGGCGATGATGATCCTCGGCGCACGCCTCGACGAGGCGACACAAGGCCACGGGCTTGGCCTTGCCAACACGGCGGTCCGCGCGCGCGCCTATGGCGGGAAGATCCAGTTGAACGAGAGTGAAGGCGGTGGACTTCTGGTTCAGGTAAGATTGCCGGACGAGAATGACCACGGCTTCGGGCGGTGCCAAGGAATCGCCTTGGCGGGTAGAGATCCGGCGCACCTGACTTTCGCCGAATCCATACCGGGCCGGCACGCCGGATTGGAACGCTGTGTGGTCAATGATCGAACGGTAGCAGCGAGTTCATCACCGTCTCCGTTTGCGCACGGATCGTCGGGCCTGAACGTCAGATTCCGACTTTGAGGCATGGTTGGCTCGCAGGTGCAGCGAATGTCTGGAAACCGCCGATTCTGCGGAAAAACATCCGTTCGCGAGCGCAGAAATCGACGACCGGAAAATGCGCGCACGCCTTTCGCATCAGGCTTTTTGCGCTTGCTGCGGTGCGCGAAGGATCTTCGCCAGTTTCCTGAGGTTCTGGGCCGTGGCTGCGAGGATGAATTCATCTTTCGCGCCGCATGGTCCCCGTAGTCGCAGCCTTCCGAGGCCGAGGATGCGCTTGAGATGCGCGAACAGCATCTCGAACTTTCCGCAGCTTCATCGAGACCGCGTATTGCTCTGTCCTGGCGACATCGCGGGCGACTTGGCGGGCGTCTTCGTGTTCCTCGCGGGTAATGGATCTGGCATCGGCGTTCGGGCAGCAGTGCTGTCTCGATGGGCAGGCCTGGCAGGTCAATTTCAAGGCGCGGTATTTGGCCCGACCCTCACTGGTCGGCCCCCGGTTCGGGCGAGACGGCTCGATCAAGCGAGGGTTTTTCAACGAAATACGCCCTTAGCCTTCCGCACCTGAACTCATGCTGCGCCTGTCACAGACGTCCGAGAGGGGGCTGCCTGCGGTCAGGCGAGCATAAGCAACTTCGGGATAATGCTGTCGCCTGCATCTGCTGCGCCCGGTGGCGTTGCGATGCGTTCTGTTGGTCATCCGCTGGCTCGCGAACATATGCTTCGCAGGGGCAACCGGGCGTGGCCCTGTCAGCACGGCCCTGTCAAATGAATGGCTGTAACCGGCGTCTCCGCCCATGGGGTTTTTTGCTTGCAGTCGGGATCGCTCGGCTCCTGTAATGTTCCCGTCATGCCTGCTCGTTGGAAGTACGACACACCCACGTCTCGCCAAGCGTTCGATGCGCGTTTCCCGACGAGGAAGCGTGCTCTGCGCATCTTGCTGAACGGCTCCGCCTTCACCGCCGCACGAGGCCGAGCCTGAACCAGCGGTAGCCGCAGCTCTCCAGCGTCAGGGTACCGTCTGTTCGTTCCTCTTCCTCTTCCTCTGACGACGATAACAGTATGGTCGCATGACCTTCACCAAGGTCCGCGGGCGTAACCTCGATCGCTTCGTCTCCGAGATTGTGCAGCGTCAGGACCGTGGCGCCACGCCATTCGCAGATCAGCCCGAGAACCGGTTCGGGCAACCCGTCGAGGAGTCGCCAATCGCCCCATCCGATCCCGGGGCAGGCCCGGCGCGTGCGGATCATGCCCTGGATCTCCTTCAGCAGCGAGTTCGGACGCCTGCTCTGCTGCTCGACATTGGTTTCGCAGTACCCCAGAGGGCCGTCCGCGACGACCGGGCGGACGGTGGCGCCGTCGGTGTGCGAGAACCCCCCATGTTTCTCGTCGTTCCACTGCATCGGCGTTCGCACCGGACGACGCTCGGGCAGCGACAGGTCCTCGCCCATCCCGATCTCGTCGCCATACCACATCACCGGCGTTCCCGGCAGCGCGAAGAGCAGCGAATGCGCCAGCGCCACCCGTCGCGCGTCGCCGCCCAGCATCGGGGCGAGGCGCCGCCGGATGCCGCGGCCGTAGATCCGCATGTCCTCATCGGGGGCGAAGGCATCGAACACCTCCTGCCGCTCCGCCTCGCTCAGCTTGTCGAGGCTCAGCTCGTCGTGGTTGCGCAGGAAGTTCGCCCATTGCGCCTGTTGGGGCGCTCCCTCGGGGCGGGAGCGCAGGGCCTGCGCGATCGGACGCGCATCCTTTCGCGCGAGGGCGAGCCAGAGCATCTGGTTCAGCGGAAAGTCGAAGATCAGGTGCATCCGCTCGTCCGAGCCGTAGGTTCGGCCTCCGAAGTAGCTGCTGGCCTGGTCCCGCGTCACGTTGGCCTCGGCCAGCATGATCGCCTCCGCGCGGCGCCAGGACAGGAAGTCGCGCATCTCGGAGAGAAGGAGCAGCGGGTCGCGCTCGGGCTCTTCCTTCAGGCCCTTGTACTCGACCAGGAACGGCACGGCGTCGATCCGGAAGCCCGAGACGCCCAGTTCAAGCCAGAAGCCCATGATCCGCTGGATCTCCTCGCGGACCTCCGGGTTGGCGATGTTGAGATCGGGCTGGTGCGCGTAGAAGCGGTGCATGTACCACGATTGGGTCGTCTCGGAATGGGTCCACACGGCATCTTGGACGCCGGGGAAGATGATCCCCTCGGTGATGTCCTCGGGCTTCTCGTCGCTCCAGACATACCAGTCCCGGTAGGGCGAATCCTTAGAGGCGCTGGCGGACTTGAACCAGGGATGGTCCTTCGAGGTGTGGTTGACGACGAGGTCGAGGATGACCCGAAGCCCCTTGTCCCGCGCCGCACGGCAGAAGGCCACGAAATCGCCCGGACTGCCGAGAACGGCATCCACGCCGTAGAAATCGGTGATGTCGTAGCCGTTGTCGCGGTTGGGCGAGGGGTAGAACGGGTTGAGCCACACGGCAGTCGCCCCGAGCGCCTCCAAATGGTCCAGTCGGTCGGTCAGGCCGCGAAAGTCGCCGATGCCGTCGGCGTTCGAGTCCACGAAGGTTTCGACATCGAGGCAGTAGATGATCGCGTTCTTGTACCACAGGTCGAGCATTGGTGCGTTCTCCGATCCGGGTCGCGCAGGATGCCCGGCGTTGGCCTTCTCAGACCGTAGTGCCCCGGCGGGGATCTCCAAGGCGCGTCTTCGGAAACATTGGGCGCGTTCGGCAGTTGGGATCCGGCGCGCGGCCGCGCGGGATGGGAGAGCAGGATGAGCGCAATCGAGACCAGGGAACCGCGTCCGCTGAACGTCGTCATCACCGGGGCGTCCGCCGGCGTCGGCCGGGCAACCGCACGGTGCTTCGCCGAACACGACGGCGCCAATATCGGCCTGATCGCCCGCGGGCGGGGGCGGCTGGAAAGCGCGGCCGAGGATATCCGATCCCGCGGTGGCACGCCGCTCGTTTTGCCCTGCGACGTCTCGGACTGGGAGGCGGTGGACGCGGCCGCGACCCGCTTTGAAGAGCAGTTCGGGCCCATCGACGTCTGGGTAAACTGCGCCATGGTCACCATGCTGGGGCCGTTCGAGCAGATCGAACCCGAAGAGTTCCGGCGCATCACCGAAGTCACCTACCTCGGATACGTGCACGGCACCCTGGCGGCGCTGCGGCGGATGCGGCCGCATGATCGGGGCGTGATCGTGCAGGTGGGCTCTGCGCTCGCCTACCGCTCGATCCCGTTGCAGTCCGCCTATTGCGGCGCAAAGCACGCGATCGTCGGCTTCACCGACTCGATCCGGTCCGAATTGATCCATAACGGCTCGGCGGTGCAGATTTCGGCGGTTCACCTTCCGGCCGTGAACACGCCGCAATTCGACTGGATGCGCAACCGGATGCCGAACCGGCCGCAGCCGGTGCCGCCGATCTACCAGCCCGAGGTTCCGGCAGACGCCATCCACCACGTCGCCCACCACCCCCAGCGCGAGCTCTGGGTCGGCCGGTCGGCCGTGATGACGATCCTTGGCCAGAAGCTCGCGCCCGAACTTCTCGACGAAAAGCTTGCGGATGCCGCCTATTCCGGCCAGCAGACAGACGAGCGTGCGAGTGAGCGGCCGGACAACCTGTTCGATCCTGTCGAGGGCGATTTTTCAGCTCATGGCCGCTTCGACGACAGGGCAAGCTATCGCGCACCCGCCCTCACTGCGGCCAAGCAGCGATCCGGTGCGATCGTTGCCGGCCTTGCCGCGCTAGGTGCTATTGTCCTGGCCGGCTATCTCTGCGCCGACCGCGACCAGATGTAGCCAAACAGCACGAGGTGAAGTCGGGCTCGAAGGCATTCTCGATCATGGCGCCTTCGTTAAGATTCACAGACGCAGTGGATTAGGACGAGCCGGTCAGCCGCGGAGGCCGGTGCTCATGCCGGTGCGATCTGATCCGGATGCTTGACCCTGAGACCGATGAGCCCAGCGAGGCGGCTTAGGCAGCACGGTGGAAGGGTAGCAGCTTGCGGCTTTCTCGAGCGCGGGAAGCCTCCTATGGCATTGTCAGGTTGTTGGTTCCGCAGAGGCCGATTGGCGCACCCGGATGCTGAAACTCGACGACCTCTCCCGCCTCAAGGGGCATCGCTTCCTGCGCACCGTCACTGGCTATGCCGTCTGTGCGTATCACCGCTTCGCCTTGAATCTACGCGAC
This sequence comes from Palleronia sp., assembly GCF_042089775.1. Classification (NCBI taxonomy): domain Bacteria; kingdom Pseudomonadati; phylum Pseudomonadota; class Alphaproteobacteria; order Rhodobacterales; family Roseobacteraceae; genus Palleronia; species Palleronia sp. The sequence continues at coordinate 4,837 of NZ_JBELKF010000037.1, read as the reverse complement.
GTCGAAGACCTTCTGGCCGAGCGAGAGATCATCGTATCCCATGAAACGATCAGGGTCTGGGGCGCGAAGTTCGGGGCACAAACTGCTGCGAAGACCCGACGCGACCGGTCCGAGCCGGCTGACCGGTGGCACCTCGATGAGGTCGTTCTAAAGACCAACGGCGCGAAGCATTGGCTGTGGCGGGCGGTCGATGCGAAAGGCGAGGTCTGGGACATTCTCGTTCAGTCGCGGCGCAATGCCGCAGCCGCCAAACGGTTCATGCACGAGCTCTTCAAGCGATGGGGCCTGCCGCGGGTGATGGTGACCGACAAGCTCGGATCCCACTCGGCCGCGAAGGCGAAACGCACCGCCGGCACCAGGGGATCAATAGCGCGGCGGAAGCATCGCATCGGCATACTCGCCGACGAGGGAAGATCATGGGCCGGTTCAAGTCACCGCGACAAGCCCAGCGTATCCTGGCGGTCCACGATCAAACAGCCGCCATCTTCCGCCCGCACCGCCGAACTCTCGGCGTAAGCGGCCGCCGACCGCACCGTGTCCGCCCACACAAAACAACCTAACAATCCCCTTTAGACCACGCCGCTTTCAGTTCTCCCTCGAAGGGGACATGTCATCAGCCGCAGGCTGCCAGGAACGACCTCGGACAGTGCGGGTTGGCCTTCGAGAAATTGCGTAGACACGAAGAAGGGCCCACGCCATGCAAAGCCAAACTGCTCGCGTCGATGGAATCAACATGCGATGGGAGGAGACGGGATCGGGCGATCCTCTGGTCCTGCTCCACGGCATCCCGACTTGCCCGGCGCTCTGGCGCGACGTTGCGCCGCTCATCGAAGGTCGGCGCGTCTTCGCCTGGGAAATGCCCGGGTACGGCGCCTCAATCGATGAAGGGAAGGCCCGCGACATCTCCGTCGCGAAGCAGGCCGATTACCTTGTCGCCTGGATGCGCAGCCAAGGCATCGAGCGCGCGATCCTTGCAGGCCACGACCTCGGCGGAGGCGTCGCACAAATCGCGGCCGTGCAGCACCCGGGGATGGTTAGTGGCCTCCTTCTCACCAATGCGATCAGCTACGATTCCTGGCCTGTGCCGCTGGTAAACGCGGTCGCGAAGACCGGCTCTATCGCAAAGCATGCCCCCGACGGCTCCTTCCACCAACTTCTGAAGATGATGTTCTCGAAAGGCCATGAGACGGATGCGGCTGCCAAGGCTGCGTTCGACACCCATGCGCCGCATTACGACCGCCACGGCGAGGCAGAGGCTTTCGTTCGGCAGGCGCAGTCCCTGAACGTCGAGGACACCAAGGCCATCGCTGGTCAACTGCCGACACTCGGCATCCCGGCACGGATCGTCTGGGGGGCCGCCGACGAGTTCCAGAAGATCGAGTACGGAGAGCGGCTCGCTGCGGATCTCGACGCGCCACTGCGGCGGATCGAAGGCGGACTGCATTTCACGCCGGAGGATCACCCACAGATCATTGCCGAAGAGATCAATGCGCTGATCCGTGAGGCGGAAAGGGTCGCACGCCATGATGTCTGATGCGCGCCGCGGCGGCGATGCCGAACTTGAACAAGCCATAGCCGTGGTCCGATCTCTACCCGAGATCATGCCGCAGGACGCCGACGCGACAGTCCGCGAGATCTATGAGGATGTACAGAACACCCTGCGCGTCCCCTTCGTTAACCAGCTGTTCCGGCTACTCGCCAGCAACTCGGACTATCTGCAGGCAGCGTGGCGCTATGTCGGCCCGATCGCCGAAACCCGCGCCTTCGAAGACGCATCGACGGCCTTGCGTGAGGTTGCGCGACCCGACTTTGCCATGGAGGCGGCTGACGCAGAGTGGACGTCGCTCGGAGACCTCGACCGCGTGCGCCGCTTCACCGAATCGATCCATTACGTCCTGCCGAAGCTTTTGCTCGCCGTTACGCTGCTCGACCCCGCGATCCGCGGTACGGACGGCGAGAGGGCCAGGGGGAGCGAGACGTTTCCAAAGGGAGTCGCCGCGGGCACGGAGAAGATTGAGATGGTCGATCCGGAGGCGGCGGACGAGCCGCTCCGCTCGCTGTTCGCGGACATCCGGGAGCGGCACCGGCATCCTGCGCTCGCGACCTATTTCCGGTCGCTTGGGCAGTGGCCGGAACTGCTCAAGGCGATTTGGACGCGACTGGCCCCACATGTGGGCGGACGCGGCCATGAAGCGCGGAAGGCGGCGTTGATCGATCGAGCGGGCGAACTCGCGGCAGGCTTGCGCACGGAAGACGAAAGACCCCCAAATCTGCCTGAACCCGCCGCGGCCGTTCTCGCTGTCTTCCGCCTGCGAGTCATTCCGGACCTGCTGGTCGATGTGGCCATTGTCAGAGCGATGCTTGACGGACCAGAGGCAGCCCGGACGAACCGGTTCGTCGTGAAGTAATCACTGGCCGGGGGCACCGTTTTTTTTTTGAACAGCGGAGCAACGCCTGCCATTTTCAGACAGAGCCGGCTGGTGGAGGCGGTCATGGCACCAAGCTGCCAGGCGCGCTCAGCAAGCGGCGGAAGCAATCTATCAGCCGCACGAGGCATGCCGCCGTTCCCCGCGCCCGCGCGATCAGACGTTGTCGCGGGGGATCGTCTCGGTCCAGTTCAGGGACCTGATCCGGTCCTCGTTCTCGAACGCGTCGAGCTCGGCGTAGAGGTAGAAGTTCTCCTTGTCGGCCGTCAGCCTCGTGCGGGTGCGGGTGCGGATCGACCACCCTTCGCGCTCAAGGCCGTAGTGCCACTCGGTCTCGCCCCGGGCCGACGAATGGTCGCCGGGCGAGGCGGAGTAGGTCTCGATCGCGCGAGACGACACGGTCAGGCCGATGTCGTCGTGGCGCAGCACGCCCCGGTCGTCGACCACCTCCAGCACAGCCTCCTGCATGCCGAGGTCATGCTTGACCATCCAGCGATGCTCGGGCGCCTGGAGCGCCGTCAGCGGCGGGCTGGGCGCGCGTCGGGCGGGTGCGAAGCTGGGTGACGCGTCGTCCGCCGGCACCGGGCGATGCGGCACGCTCAGGCTGCTGACCCCGGTGCGTACGGTCAGCTTGACGTCCTCGGGCGGAGTCCAGGCCAGCGGCCAGTACACGGTCGAGATCGAGAGCCGCAGGCGATGGCCCTTGGGGACGTTCTCGGCGATGTAGTTCATCGGCACGCGGACGGTGTACTCGCGGCCCGTCTCCAGCGGCTCGGGGTGACGGCGGCTGTCGCGATGGGTGAGGTTCAGCAACCCGTAGCTCAGGCGCGTGACCTGGTGGTCGGGCCGCACGTCCGACAGGCGAACCGCGACCATGGCGACGGGTCGATCCGACGAGACCGTCAACTCGACCACCGGCGCGCCGAGCACCTCGATATCGTCGTCCAGCGGATCGGTCTGGAACACCAGTCCGCCGCCATCGTCGATCCGCTGATCGCCGGCGAGGTCGGGCGCGTTCGCGTAAGAGCACCACTTGCCCGAGGCCAGCCCCGTGGTCACCGGCGACTGCACGTCGAGCCCCTTCTGCGGGACCTCTTCGCCCTCGGGCAGAAGTTCCCGGCCGGGCGCAAGCCGCCACTCCTGAGTCTGCACCTGCGGCGCCGGCCATTCCGGGATCGCAATCCAGCGGCCGGGCCGCTCGTCGTAATCGTGGTTGGGCGGCGCGCTTTCCTGCATCCAGGCGGTGACCATCGGGTCGTCCTCGACGCCCGTCTCCTTGCCCTTCAGCCAGCGATCCCACCAGCGCAGCATCTCGCCCAGGAAGTCGATCGCCGGGCCGGGCCGCCCGAAATGCGGGTAGATGTGGCCCCAAGGACCCACCAGCCCCTTTCGCGGGCCCTTCAGGTTCTCCATCAGGCGGAACACGCTGTTGGTGTAGCCGTCCGTCCAGCCCGAAACGGCGAAGACGGGGATCTGCACGTCGTCGTAATTCTCGCAGATCGAGCCGTGGCGCCAATAGTCGTCGCGCCGCTGGTGGCGCAGCCATTTGCCAAGCCACGGTCGGCAATTCTCCAGCCGCTCCATCCACATGTCGCGCCATTGGTCGCCGACCAGTTCGGGATCGGGGGGCAGCGAGTTGTAGGCGAACATCACGCCCGACCAAGACAGATTGTCGCCCAGAAGCGTGCCGCCCATGTGGTGAATATCGTCGGCGTAGCGGTCGTCGGTTGAGGCAACGGTGACGATCGCCTTCAGCGCCTCGGGCTGCATCGCGGCGATCTGGAGGCCGTTGAAGCCGCCCCACGAGATACCCATCATCCCAACATTGCCATCGCACCAATCCTGCGCGGCAAGCCATTCGATGGCAGCGACCCCGTCATCGAGTTCGGTCTGCAGGTATTCGTCCAGCAGCACGCCCTCGCTCTCGCCCGAACCGCGAATGTCGAGGCGCACGCAGGCATACCCATGCGCGGCGAGGAACGGGTGGGTGTGGGTGTCACGGACGCGCGTGCCGAAGCGCTTGCGGTAGGGAATGTACTCGAGGATCGCGGGCACCGGCCGGCCATCGGCAGGCCGCCAGATGCGCGCGGACAGGTGCAGACCGTCGGTGACGGGGATGCGCACATGCTCTTCGACGATGATCTCTTCGGGCAGGTCGTCGACGACGTCCATCACAGGTCCTCCGGGATCGGTTTGATGAGAAATTCGAGCGAATGGCGGCAGCGCAAGTAAGCGTCCTCGATGGCGCTCAGGTCTGCGCCCCCGATGAACAGGTCCGCGAGCTCATAGGTGTAGCTGTCCTGGTCCGGCAGATCGCTGAGACGTTGACCGGGCTGGACGAGGATCTGGGCTGCGAGGTCGGGAAACAGGTCCTTCAGGAACAGCGCCTCGCCCCAGCCGGGATGGGCGCA
>NZ_JBELKF010000136.1:0-5798 GCF_042089775.1 Palleronia sp. | reverse complement strand
TCTGCGCGAGCAGAGGGCCACGCTTGTGGGCGCCCTTGAGCGGCTGGCGGCGGAAATCGGAGGCTCGCAGGTCGTTCCCGCTGACCTGTCGGACCCGGCCGAGGCCGAGCGGGTCTGGCAGGCGGCTGGCGAGGTGGACATCCTGATCAACAACGCGGGCCTCGGCGGGTCGGGGGATTTCGCCCGACCCGATACCTGGGAGCGCGAGCGTCATATGCTGGACGTGAACGTGGTGGCCGCGACATTGCTGGCCAAGCGCGCCCTGGGCCAGATGATCCCGCGCAGGTCGGGGCGTATCCTGAACGTCGCCTCGCTGGCCGCGTGGGTGCCGGGGCCGAACATGGCGATCTACTTCGCCAGCAAGGCCTACCTGCGGTCCCTGTCCGACGCCCTGCACCACGAGGCGAAGGGCCGCGGCGTGACGGTCACCGCGCTGTGCCCCGGCCCCGTGGACACCGCGTTCTTCGATGCGGGCGGCTTGCGGGGCGGCCGGCGGATGCTTCCGGCTTCGGACGTGGCGCGCGCGGGGTGGGACGGGATGCTGGCCGGCCGGCGCACGGTGATCCCGGGCGCTGAGGGCAAGGCGCTGGCGACGGTATCCAGCCTCCTGCCGCGTGCATTGCTGCTGCGGATCGCGGCGCGCACGCTGAATCACCGCCCCTGAGCTCTAAACGGCTCACCGTTGGCGAAAACAAATTGCCCCGAGGGCGCCTGCCACCCTACATCAGGGCCAACGCCATCCAGAGGAGCTATACGATGAAGGCCACCCGCAAGGTTCAGCAGATCCTGGCGAATTACGAGGGCGAAGCCCCCGGCGTGAAAGGCAACCTCTGCCGCATGCTGATGGAAGGCCGCCTGAAGGGCACCGGCAAGATGATCATCCTGCCCGTGGACCAGGGGTTCGAGCATGGGCCCGCCCGGACCTACGCGCCGAACCCGCCCGCCTATGATCCCCACTACCACTATCAGCTGGCGATCGACGCGGGCCTCAACGCCTTCGCCGCGCCGCTGGGCCTGCTGGAGGCCGGCGCGGACACCTTCGCGGGCCAGATCCCGACGATCCTGAAGGCGAACTCGGCCAACTCGCTGATGTCCTCGTCGGCGGGCAAGGACCAAGCCGTCACCGCCAGCGTCGACGACGCGCTGCGCCTCGGCTGCTCGGCGATCGGCTTCACGATCTATCCCGGCTCGGACTCGCAGCTCGACATGTACGAAGAGATCGTCGAGATGCGCCGCGAGGCCGCCTCGGTCGGCCTGCCCACCGTGATCTGGTCCTATCCCCGCGGCGAGGCGATCTCGAAAGAGGGCGAGACGGCGATCGACGTGGCCGCCTACGCCGCGCAGATCGCAGCGCTTCTGGGCGCCCATATCATCAAGATCAAGCTGTCGACCGACCACCTCGAGGTGCCTGAGGCCAAGAAGGTCTTTGAAGAGCAGCAGATCGACATCTCCACCCAAGCCGCGCGGGTTGCCGAGTGCATGCGCTCGTCCTTCAACGGCCGTCGGATCGTGGTGTTCTCGGGCGGCGCCAAGAAGGGCGAGGATTCGGTGTATGATGACGCACGCGCCATCCGCGATGGCGGCGGCAACGGCTCGATCATCGGGCGGAACTCGTTCCAGCGCGACAAGGCCGAAGCGTTGGCGATGTTCGACAAGCTCGTCGCGATCTACAAAGGCAACGAATAAGTCACACTCGTTGCCGCGCTGCACATCTTTCTGGCGGTCCGGGATTCCCATTCCGGGCCGCCTTTGCCAATCATCAGATAAGACATCCAGATTTCCGGGTTCCGCATCCGCATGAGCTATTCGCGCAAACGCTTTCCCTACGGTCTGTTCTGCTACGTGGTTCTGACCTTCGTGCTCGGGAGCTACTTCGCCTTCGCCTCGATCCAGGGCGACTATGGCCTCATGCGCAGGATCGAGATCGAGGCCGAGGCGCGCCAGCTTGAGACGCAGCTTGACGCGTTGGAGACTGAGGTCAAGGTCTACGCCAACAAGGCGCGGCGCCTGTCCGACGAATACTTGGACCTAGATTTCCTCGACGAGCAGGCCCGCGAGGTACTTGGTTACATCGGGCCGAACGAGATCATCTTGCGCTAGGCGCCTTACCCGGCGTGGTCATCGCGCAAAAAGCTGATCCATCATGACCGACGGCTGCGAACAGCCCGCCTCGCCCACGATCCTGGCCGGGACGCCCGCAACTGTCTTCATCGGAGGCACTTCCTCCAGAACGACCGATCCCGCCGCCACGCGCGAGCAGTGGCCGACCCGGATCGCCCCCAGCACCTTCGCGCCTGCGCCGATCAGAACGCCATCGCCGATCTTCGGGTGGCGATCGTCATCCTCCTTGCCGGTCCCGCCAAGCGTCACCGAATGCAGCATCGAGACGTTATCGCCTACGGTCGCGGTCTCGCCAATGACGATCGAATGGGCATGGTCGATCATGATCCCCTTACCCATCTTCGCCGCCGGATGGATGTCCACGCCGAACACCTCGGAGGTGCGCATCTGGACATAGAGCGCGAGATCAATCCGTTCCTGCCCCCAAAGCCAGTGTGCCAGACGATAGGCCTGCACCGCCTGAAATCCCTTGAAATATAGAAGAGGCTGCACGAACCGATGGCACACCGGATCGCGCTCGTAGGTTGCCACCAGATCGGCCCGCGCCGCCTCGCCAAGCCATGGATCGGCGGCATAGGCCTCGTCGGCAATCTCGCGCACGATCTGCTCGGGCATCTCACCGCTCGAAAGCTTCAACGCCAGCCGATAGGCCAGCGCGCTTTCCAAGGTCTCGTGATGAAGAATCGAGATGTGGAACATCCCCGCCATGAGCGGTTCGTCCTGCGTTGCCTGATAGCTTTCCTCGCGGATACGCTGCCAGACCGGGTCCACGGCCCTGATATTGGTGGCTTCGAGGCTCATGGCACTCCTCCGTGACAGCTCGCGCCACCCATATAGGCGGTGGCGCGCCAAGGACAAAGAAGCCTTACGGATCGGGGAGCGCCAGCGCAACCGCCGGTCCGGGCCCAAATGCGCGGGCCAGTTGCGCAACTTCAAGCCGGCAACCCCGCCCATCCGCGACCCGTTCAGCTGCGGCATAAGCCCAAGTACACGCGCCTACCTCGACCTCACGAATGACCTCACCGTCCCGCATGACGCGAACCTGATAGCTCTCGACCTCCTCTCCCAGCGGCACATCCCGGCCGCTCCAGCTGTCCCCGTCGATACGTGTACGGCGAACCCACGTTGCCCGCAGATCGTTACCCGCGGGCGCCAGTCGCAGATGGGCGGGGCTGTACGGCCGCAGACCGACGCCTGCGAAGCCGCGAATCGCATGGATAAAACTGGGTCCGTCCAGCGGCTGGTTCGCAGGCCCGACACGCCAATGCCGCACCAGATCCCGTTGCGCCGCTCGCGGCTTCAGCGTCTCGACGGCAGCATCTAGCAGGACAACGCGACTTCCCGCACGCCATGCGGACGGCATGACCGCATCGGTTCCGACCTGCCCGCGAAGACGATGGGACAGGCTCCAGGTGCGGGGGCCAATCAGCTTTGCGTCGCGGAACTGGAACACCTCCCACCGGTCGTCCTCGCCCGAACCGATTGCCATAGCGTTGGCGCCCGACAGCAAGGCAGCGTCACTGACCGAAGCAAGCGCTCCATTCAGCAGCCGCACTTGCAGCGGTGCCCCACGATCTACAAGTCCCGTCGCGGCGTGGTCGAGCACTGTTTCGGTCAAACCCAGAACCGCCCCCATGGGCACCCTTGTTTCCAGCTTGTAGCCTGCGTCCTCCACACTCGAAAGAACGGCGACGGGACCGGCCCACCGCGCCGACCCCACCGCAATCCGCGGCGCGGCAATACCGTCCGCATCGAGAACGGGAAGATCCATGAAGACCGCGACCGGAGGCGTTGGCAGCACCGCCGGCGTCACCTCCATCGCGTCCTCCAGGACTCCGCCGGCAGCCGCAAGCGATCGCCCGGCTGGAACACGCACCGCCTCCACCTGCAAGACGTCGCCCTGCTCCACCCGGTCAAGACGCCACAGCGCGCCCCTTATTGAAACCAGATCGCCTGCGCCCAGGCCAAAGCGCGAGGGCGGAAGCGCAAAACTAATCCGGTCCCGCCCGGCCTGGGCCTCTGCCAACCAACGTTCAGCAGTCCCACGCGCCTCGGATGACGTCAGGACCAGCGGCAACTCCACCCGCGCAAGGTTCGTGTCGTTCCTGCCAGGCGCAATTGCCTCGGCGGTGCCGGTCGGGAAGTCACCCGTCTCGGCCACGTAGCCGACGGAGACTCGCCCCGCCTCTTCAGCCTCTGGATCCCGCACCGCAACCAAATCACCGCCGTCTGCTGCAAGCAGTTCGGCCTCATTCAGCATCACGCTCCCGTCCGTGCGCCGCATCGAAAATCGCAGAACGCCCTCCCGTTCAACCGACTCGAACCCGTAGGCGAGCATCAGCGGCTGCAAAGCGGCACGCGTATCGGTGACTTCCGTGATTGCATAGCCGCGCACCACCCCACGCAGCCGTGTGACGTCGATTGCACGGACGCCGGAGCGGTGGCAGATCTCAGCGACGACGGAGGCCAAGGTTCTGTAGCCCGACCGCCCCGTCAGCCAGTGGCCGCGGTAGTAGTTCCCTGCGTCGCTCCATACACCCGGCAGCCCCGGAAAGGCCGGAAACGGTCGCGCATCCCATGCCCAGACATAGGCGTGAGCCATATCCACCATCGGACCGTCATAGAGGGAGGACACCGGATTGAGCGCAGGATCACCCCAGTACTCGTCCATCGCACGCAGATACTGGACCTGAAGAAAATCGTCCCGACCACCATCCGAAAACAAAGGGAGGGCCGATTCTGACGACTTTGGGTCCAGGAACTTGTTCGGCTGGTTCGTTCCCTTGTCGATCGCCGCGCATCCAAGTTCGGTAAAGCGGATCGGCTTCGAGCCAGGCAACCAAGATGTCGCTTCGTCCTGCCTGACACCGGCGATGCGATTGTGATGTGCGGCGCTCCACCAGCCACGGATGTCTTTGTAGCGCCAGACCCAAGGCTCGGAATAGCCGCCATCCGAGATCGGCTGCCGCAGCTGCGCAGCACGATCCGCATCGCTCGCATAGTACCAGTCGAAGCCTTCGCCACCCTCGATGTTCTTCTTCAGGTAATCCAGGTTGTGCGGCCCCTGATGGACCGCATCGGCCTCGCCGGCCTCACCGCGCCAATCGGACAAAGGCATGTAATTGTCGATGCCCACGAAATCGACGTTTTGGTCAGACCAGAGCGCGTCGAGGTGAAAAAACAGGTCCCCCGACCCGTCTGCAGGATGGTAGCCGAAATACTCCGACCAGTCAGCCGCATAGCCGATCTTCACGTCCGGACCCATGATCTTTCGGACGTCGGCGGCAAGCACTTTCAGTGCTTGCACAGCCGGAAAGCCGTGAGCTCCCCGGAGCGTAGTCAATCCTCGCATCTCGCTGCCGATGCAGAAGCTCTCGACCCCACCGGCGACAACACAGAGATGTGCGTAGTGCAAGATCATGCGGCGGAACGTCCATTCCTCGGGACCCCGATAGTGCACTTCGCCGGCCAAGACTTCAAAATCACTCGGGGCAGACGTCCCAAAAAACGCCGCGACGTCGGCATCAACTGCCTCGGTCCCATCGGGGGAACCTGCCTGACCGGGCGCCAAGTCGCAGGTGATCCGCCCGCGCCAAGGCAGCGCGGGTTGCTCGGACCAGCCATAGGGATCCGGCAGGCCGTTGCCGTCAATCTGGTCCATCAGAATGAACGGATAG
>NZ_JBELKF010000036.1:0-33198 GCF_042089775.1 Palleronia sp. | reverse complement strand
CGTGAAGAGCCCGCAGAGCAATGGCCTCTCGCTCGCCATCGCCTTCGGACCGATGTACGCACCTTGCGCCAACAGCTTGTCTTGATGGAGGCACTAGATCGACTGAACTGGTGCGCCACAGCACTATTTTTGACCCAAGGGAGGGAAAGTCAGGTCGCTGGCGAAGTCGAATCTACAACTTCAATCTGCTGTTTTGGATGTAAAACGCCGAGGCCCGAGAGCACCGTCATGTTGGCGCGGTCTCTCAGGACTCAGTAGATCGCGAACGATCAGGCTCAAGAAGGTGATCTGGCCGACCAGAAGATAAACGAAAAAACAAGTCAGAAGACCGTGCCCCTTCAGAGCCGCAAAGGTGGTCGCGCTCAGGCCGACGACGGTCGAGAGAATGAGCTTCGCAAGGAGAACGTTCATGTGCTGTACCAACTTTACCCCAGCAGATATGTCCGTCGAAAGAGACCAAAACGCGACGAGATCGGCTTCACATTAAGGACTTAAGGATAAAGACTAACCATTTAAAAATGTATGCACCACACACGCTCAACGGGAATTTTCTTGTGGGCGTGTTTCCGCGCGCTTGGCTGGATTTCCGCCGATAGAACGAGGTGGCGCGGCGGCTGAAGAGCGTTGCACGGCATCGGGTCGCTGATCGCCACGGCCTTGGAACCCTGGCTCCGCATGAGAAGTCTCGGACGCGGACTTGTGCAGCGTAACCCGATGATTGACGATGTGAGGCGTCCGAAGCCCGAGCTCTGCACCTACGCTCTGTCCGCCGGAGCCGAGGCCAACGTGCGCCACGCTGTATCGGGGGGGGACAGACGCAGTGCGCCGGAGGTCAGGTGCGGCCCAGGCAGCCTGTCCATGAAGTCACCGCGAGCCGCCGCTGATCTTGATCGCCATGGTGGTCGTATTCATGATCTGTATGGTCACTGTCTCGCCAAGGCGAGACGTGCCGATAGCCGAAAGCTCGAGCGCCGATCCAGACCCAGCAGTGCCGACGGTCATGCCGCCTGCCTTCACGAAGGTGCCCTCGACCCTAGCCATGCACTCGATGCCGTCATTCCGTTGAAGGATGACATAGGCTGACGCTACCGCGTTGGCTGTAGAACTCTGCCGCACTGTCAGAACCAGCTCGATTGCCTCGGAAATGAACGTGCTGCGAGACATGTCCTTGCCATGCAGCACAATATCAACAGATCCGTTCGCGGGCACCGATTGGGGCGGAATCACGCTGCGGTACCCGCCATACGAGACCAAGGCCGACTCGTGTCTGATCGGGTCGCCCGTGTAGGAAATCACCGGATCCTGGCCAGTCGGATCACCGGCAACCCGGACATAGAGCGTGTTATACCCGAGGCCGTCGTTATCGCCGAATGCATATTCGTCGTGAGCCAATGCTCCCAGCGTACCTTGAGCGAGGCTTGTGCCGTCGACGGCCATGAAATCTGGCGCATCCAGATAAGGCTTGCCGCCCTCGCCATAATTGCCGTTGTCGCGCAGATACCACTCTCCGGAAGCGGACGACTCCACCCACTCGTAGATCTCGCCGAGTGAGCTGTCGAACTCGATCAGCGAGGTGATGCCGGACAGGCCTTTGGCATCAATTGTGACGTTGGTCGTCCTTCCGAGATCTGCAGAAAACAACGGCGAGGGCGCCCCTTTTGACGGGCTGGGCTCGCTCGTGCGCGTCTGGCCAAGGGCGGAGGTCACGTTGATATGGTCACCATTCTCAAAACGGATGGCCCTGCGGTCGCTTGGGGCCAAGTCCGTACCCCACGCGCCGCCTTTGTGAGTATTACCGACCATGTTGATGTATTGTGGGAATTTCAGTTCGCCATCGACCGTCGCCTCTTCTCCGAAGACATCGTATCCGGTATTCCGATCGAAGGTGGTTCCTTCAATCAGGACTTCATTCGCGTTGCGGCCAAGAAAGATGGCATCGGCTCGCTCATCGAGATTGGCTCCACCACGCTGAAATTCGAGAAAGCACATCATCACGGTGATCTGGCCGCCGTTCAGATAAAGGCCTATCTCTCGATTGGCCGAGAAGGTCGATCGAAGTAGGAAACTGTCCCTGCAGTTGTTCACGCCCACATTGTTATTCCGCAGAACGCTGAATCGCACGTCGAGCCCGCCGACGGGCTTGGCCAAGCCGCCCTCGATACCGTAGTGGTGGTCGATCATTTTTACGTTCTGGACCTCGACGTCGAGAGATCCCTCGCAATCGATCCCGTGCCCAAATCCTGCCGATTGGCCACCGTTGCCGTCAAAATCCACGTCGCGCACGAACAGGATCTGGTCCCTGAACAGGAGTATCGCGCTCGCATCCGGTTCACGAACAAGCACGGTACGTCCGAATGCGCCGGTGTAGTCATAGATGGACGATCCCATACCGCGCAGCGTCACGTTGCCCGGCACCTGCACATCGCCGAGCAATAGACGGCCAGGCGGCAAGAGGATCTCTCCACCTCCTAGAGTGTCGGCCCGATCCAAGGCTCTTCGCAGAGCGTCGGAGACGTTGACCGTGCCGGTTCGGTCAATGTCATACTGGGCAAGAGAGATGCTGTGTTCGGGGGTTTCCAAGGGCAGAAACTCGGCCCCGTCCTTGACGAATCTGTGGCCGGTCTTGGCTACCTCGGCCACGTCGCCGTCAGCGGCTCCGGCAATGATTGCCGGAGAAGCCAGTGCATCAACGTTCTTGACACGAAGATCTGGGGTATTGTCGGTGCGGCGCGAAGGCAGGCGGCGCATCTTCACCCCCCCTGATCCCGTGTAGTCGACGAGACCTTCATCCGCGGCATCAGCTTCGACGATGAGGTACCGGTTTCCCCCGGCTTCCACGTGATAGCCAGCGGCAACGTCGTCATAGGTCAGATCGGCCAAGTCGGACACGTCGTCGAGCACAAGGCGCCCCACGAGGCCAAGAGCCTTGGCGGTGTCGCTCTGCGGCTTGTGAAACTTGGAATTCCGTTCGGTCATCAGCAGGTGGACCTCTCCATCGAGTGGGCCGGATTGACTATGGTGCTGCGTCGTCGGGGATCCGATCCCGACATTGCCCGCCCGAAGGCCTGGAGCTCGGCTTCACTCAGGGCGGCGAGCTGGTGGCACCCCCTGTTTTAATCCACATGATCGGGACCCTGTTGTCGATCCCGTCGTGTGCCGCTTCTCGTTGTAGTCCTACCGCCGAACCTTCAACTTTTCCGCCGCATCCGCAAGCGTCAGGAATCAGGTATTGGTTAAGGCAGGTTCGGAGCGTGGCGTCGCCTGCTCGTACCGGCCATCGTTCGAAAGCCGGGGCTTTCGGCCTCTGCGGTAGGCCGTATTCTCCCGCACTACGTTATGTATCGTAGTATTTGCTGCCGTACGCCGCGTAGCTGCCGTACTTCCCGCCATAGCCGTAGCGCTTCATGCCCGAGGGGCTGATCTGGCTCAGCACCAAGCCCCCTATGTCGAGATTGACAGTCTTGAACTGGCGCAGCGCTTCCTTCAGCTGAACGCGACTCGTTCGATCCCAAGCGACACTGAAGACAATCGTGTCGACATGCTGGCCGATGACCCGCGCGTCAGGCACCACGAGGACAGGCGGCGTGTCGATCACGATGTAGTCGTAGTGCTGCCGCAACATGTCGAGGAAGCGCGCGAAATTGTCCGATGCAAAGAGATCGGCCGCATTCTTCCGCGTCTTCTCGCCCAAGATGATATCCACGTCGAGCCGGGGGTCGCGAACGATGACCTCCGAGAGCTCCTCGATCCTGGCTTCTTTCGACAAGGCCGAGACGATCCCGCCAGCACCGGTGATGTCGTTGCGGAAGTACTCGTTCAAAGTCCGCCGGCGCACGTCGCCTTCGATCAAGAGGACCTTCTTGTTAAGGCTGGATAGGTTGTGCGCAAGCGCGATGGCCTGCGTTGTCTTGCCCTCGCCCGGAAGCGACGAGGTCGACATGATGACCTTGGGCGGCCCGCCGGACGAAGACAGAAGGATGGAGGTCCTGAGATTCCGGATTGCCTCGGCCCCCGCCGAAGCCGGTTTCTCGTTAAGGAAAGTGATGAGCTGGTCGCGCCGCTTGATCGGCATCAGCGGGATCTGGCCCAGGATCGGTTGCCCGGTTTCGGACTCGAGCTCGTCGGCGCTGCGGAAACCACGGCTCAGGAATTGCCGCGCCAGAACGATTGCAATGCCGATGATCAGGCCCAGATTGATCGCAATGAGCAAGATCAGCAGCCTCTGCGGCGCGACGTAAGTCCCGGGGATCGCCTCGGACAGCACCCGGCTGTCCGATTGCGCGAGACCGCGCTGAACGGTGGCTTCCTTCAAGCGTGTGAGGAAGGTCTCGTAGAGCGTGCGGATGGCCTGCACCTCGCGCTCGATCTGTTGGAGTTGCACGAGATCGTCGGACTGCGCCGCAACGTCCCCTTCCAACCGCTCCACCGCTGCCTGCAGCGTCTCGGCCTGCAGGTTCTGGCGTTCGAATGCAGTCTGGGCCTGCGCCCTCAGGGTCTCGATACGCGCCTCGATCTGCTCGATCCCCGCGTCGTTTTCAACGAGCCGCGAGAGTGTCGGGTCGCCGATAATCCGCGCGAGTTCGACATAATCTCCCGCCTCTTCCAACTCTGCGATACGCGACAGCCGTGCCTCAGCCACGGCCGCACTGGCCGCAGCATTGGCGGCGCGCTCACGGGCATCGATAAGCTGACGATTCAACGCCTCGAGCCCCTCGATGCTGATAAGATCGATTTCGGTGCGAACAGATTTTAGCTCGTTTTCACGTTCGCGCAGTTCGACCTCAAGGTCCGAGACCCGCTCGCTCAGCCAAGTGACGGCGGTCTCGGTAGCCTGGAACTTCTGGTTGACCTGATCGGCAATGTAGATCTCGGCCAGCGTGTTGGCCATCAGCTGGGACTTCTCCGAAGACTCGGTCGTGACGCTGATGTTGAAGACATAGGTCTGCGGCAGGTTCCGGACTGAAATCGCGTCCCGCACCGCATCGATAGTGCTATTGAGCTCGGTCATTTCAGGATCAGGGGCCAGCACCTCATCCATGGGGCCCAGGACCAGGGGAACCACACCTTCGGTGAGATCGCTGATCGAGAAGGCAGGTTCGGGCTGTAGTGCAGCGTTGAATTCCGGATCGCTCGTCAGTTCAAGCTCGTCGACAAGTTGCCGCAGAATGCCACGGGACTGGAGCACTTCGAGCTCGGTGTTCAAGGCTTCGCTTTCGGTCGACATCCCGGCAAAGAGCGACTCGATATCCGCCGAGATCGGGGACGTTTCGAGTTCGAGCGCGAGCGTCGTCGAAGACTCGTAGATCGGAACGGCTACGAAAAAGGCGTAGTAGGCGCTGAGAAGAGCCGCTACGAGAGCGGCGAAGAGGATGGTGAACTTGCCGCGCCACAGGGCGCCGCCCAAAGCGAGAAGATCGATCGTGTCATCTTCAGCCGGCGCGGCGGTGGCGGTCTGACGCCGAGTATCTTGCATCATATCAGTCTGATGTCCTCTGAACCGCCGGCGGCGTCTTTCATGCGCTGACTAGCCCAACTTTCCCGGCATCGAAAGTAGCCCTGTGGAAAATGGATCCGACAAACCGTCACGTGTGCTTCAACAAGATCAGTTCAGTCCGATTTCGCCCCCCTTTTGATCCACGTCTTCAGACGAGCCACGAAATCGTCAGTCACACCGGCGCCTTGGAGGACCAGCCGCCCCTGCCCGTCTCGTGTGACAGCCACGTGCGGCACCTCCTGTCCGGCCCCGGCGTCAGATGGTGCGGAGCGGAACGGACGGGGCGGAGCAACCGCTTTCTCCAAGCACGTACGCTCGGCCTCGAGGGTTTCAGCTCCTCGTTCCAGAGCCTCGCGCAGCTGTCCGGCCAGCGCATCATCCTCGCGCAAGCACTGCGACAGCTTCAGCCCCAGCCGCTCGGGCAGCGCCGACGGGTAGCGCAGGGCGCCGTCAAGCGCGCGCACGATGGGCAGGAAAGAACCGATCTTCGACCGCCGCGGACGCGAGGCAGCGCCGAAGAGCCCTTGAAGCGCGGCGCGGTCGTCCTCGAAGATGCCGGCCTCGACCGCCTTGGCCACGATACGGGCACGTTCATAATAGCTGAGATCGGCGCGGATCTCGTTTTCCTCGACCATCGCTCGATATGCCGCGGCCTGGTCTTCGGGACGGCGCAGCAACGCAAGCACCTTGCCCTCGACCCTTCCCTCGCACGACAGCGCGCGTAGCGCCGTCAGCCGTCGCCAACCCGAGATCAGGCCATAACGCCCCCCACCCAGGTCCAGCACCTCGATCGGATTACGCTGGCCGCTGGCGACGAGGCTTTCCTTCAGGCTGTGCATCTCGGTCTCGTCGGCCGAGAGACGGTCGCGGATCAGGTGTTCGGCCTCGATGGCGTCAATCGGCAGTTCCAGCACGATCCGTCCCCCCTCACGGGCACGGGTCATCTCTTCAGACAGCTCGCGCAGCGCAGCGGCCTGCGCCTGGTCCTGTGCGACGCGGGCGACCGGGGCCACGGAAACCTGGCCCGCCCCGGGCGCGGCGGGTGCAGCGGAAACCTGGCCCGCCCCGGGCGCGGCGGGTGCAGCGGAAAAGTCCCCCTGCCCCGTGGCTCTGATTTCGGACACCCTATCAAGAGCGTCGGGCAGCGGAGTCGGCAGAGTCAGTCTCTTGCGACGTGCCATGGCAGTCTCCTAACCAAGATGTTTCGCATGCGAAACGCTGGATCGTTGGCACCGAGTTTGTCGCAGAGACACCGATGTTTCGCGCGCGAAACACTCCGAGGCTATACCCCAGTCTCGAGCCGAGGCGTGACACCTACGGCAAGAGACTGGCCCATAGTGCCTGCGACCTGTTTCGCATGCGAAACGTCTCATTCCGCCGCCTCGCGGGCGGCATCATCGGCGTCACGTTTCCATGCGCCCACGAAAAGTGACTTCACTGCGGCATAGGTGGCATCGAAGGTCTCTCGCCCGCGGGCATAGGTCTCGCGGTTGAAGTCGCGGTAGTCGGCTTCGTAGATGCCGCGCACCTGCTCGCCGGCCTGGCCGATCAGCGAAGTGTAGTTCTGCCGGTGAGGCAGGAGGGTCTGCCCCATGTAAGCCTGCACCAGCGCGCCCAGCTCGGCCTGCTGTGTGCCGTCGTAGCGGGTGACCACCGCACGCACCGCGTCCCATTCAAAGCGCAGTTCCTCGCGGCCGAGGGCGCGGGCGGCGAGGTTCTCGCCCTCTTCGATCGAGCGGAAGGTGGTCGAGAGCATGTCGAAGAAACGCCCCGTCGAGTCGAATTCAAGGAAGCTCGCGCCAAGTGGCACCAGCAGGATGTCGGCTGCGGCCAGCCCATTGATCGTGAGGTAGCCGAGGGCAGGAGGCGTATCGAGGATCACCACGTCGTACTCGTCGAGCACCCCGTCGGCGATCAGCCGGTCGGTCAGCGCGTCCCACAGCTTCCAGCCACGCGCGGCCATGCGCCAGACCGGGATCTGAAACTCGGCCCAGTAGAGGTTCAGCTGGGCGCCGATCAGGTCGATGTTGGGCCAGTGGCTCTTCTGGATGACATCCGCCGCGGTCATCTTCATCGCGTCGCCAATCGCATCGTCGAAGGGCAGGGGGGCTTCGCCGCGGTCGACCCGGCGCTGGTTGTCTGCCCGCAGATGCTCGCCGTAATGCCGGGCGAGCAGGGGGAAGACAGTGCCCCACTCGTCCTCGACCTTGCCACCGAAGATCGAGGTCATGCTGCCCTGGCTGTCGAGGTCGATCACCAGCACGCGGTACCCGTCGAGTGCCGCCGACATCGCCAGATGCGCTCCGGTCGAGGTCTTGCCGACGCCACCCTTGAAGTTGGCCACGGCGATCATCTTCGCGGGGAGTCCCTCGGGGCGATAGGGTCGGTAGCTTTTCGCCTTGGACCCTTCCGCGGCGAAATGGGTGCGCAGCCGGAGGACCTCGTCAAGGGTGAACCACTTCGCCCCGCCCTCGGTCTCGGACCTGCCTTGGGGCAGATCAGGGTTCTGCTTCAGCACGCGGCGGAAATGGGCTTGGGCGACCGGGATCAGGTAGCGGGTGATTTCCCACGTCGAGAAGAGGCGCAGCTTTCTGCCGCCATCCTCTTCAAGGCCACGCCCGGCCAGATCCTCCCGACCCGCCATGCAGGCGCGAGCGACTTCGGAGAGGGCGTCGGTATTCATCGGGGAGCCCAAAGCCTCGGCCGCCTGGTCGGGGTCGATTCGCATGTAGGGAGGAAGATCGCTCATGCCGTAGCCTCGCCATCCAGCATCATGTTACGCGTTTTTCCTTGAGTACGATGAAACACGATACATGCCAAGAAAAACATCTCAATGTCAGGATTTATGTTCTGCTTCAATGGCTTGAGCTGCTGCGTGGGGCAGGGATCCTAAAAGCCTCAGAAAAAACTGCTGTTAGTATGATGTTATTTATATGTTACAGGCTCGGGTGTCGCGCTGGAATCTCTTATAGAGCAATGGGTTGGAAGCCGACTTTCAGCACCTTGCGACTCTGATCCCACGTTCATGCGATTCCGATCCCACGAGCGTCCGACTCTGAACCCCCGAAACCCCGACTGGACCCGGCATGAGGAGCGCGGTTAGGGTGTCACTGAAACCCCGAAAGAGGGCGAGCGGCATGACGGGCAGCGGGGCGATCCCGAACGGACGGTTCACGGATGATGGCGGCGACTTCTTCATCGCCGACATCTTCGGAGCTTCGCCGAAGGACGACTTGGCCTCCATGGAGCATCCGCTTTTTTCGCTCTCGACCCGCCCTGACCGGCGCGTCCTGACTTATGAGCACAACGGCGCCGAAATCACCGTGACGCCGTCGGTGAAGGGCAGGGCGACGATTCACGACAAGGACATCCTGATCTTCTGCGTGAGTCAGCTGATCGCCGCGTTGAACGCCGGGCGCACGGTCGCGCGGACGCTGAAGGTGACCGCCCACGACCTGCTCGTCGCGACGAACCGCGACACGTCCGGCGATGGGTACGCGCGCCTGCGCGAGGCCTTCGAGCGTCTCGCCGGTACGCGGATCACGACGAACATCGTGACCGGCGAACAGGAGACGACGAGCGGGTTCGGCCTGATCGACTCGTGGAAGATCGTGCGCCGCACCCGGGGCGGGCGGATGGCCTCGGTCAGCGTGACGCTTTCGGAATGGCTCTACCGCGCGGTGCTGGCGCGCTCTGTCTTGACGCTGAGCCGCGACTACTTTCGCCTGAGGAAGCCATTGGAACGGCGCATCTACGAGCTTGCCCGCAAGCATTGCGGCCGTCAGCCGTCGTGGACGGTGAGCATGGCGGTGCTTCACAAGAAGGCCGGATCGGCCGCGCCGCTCCGGGTTTTCCGCGCGAGCGTGCGCAAGACGATGACGGCCGGTCTTCCAGAGTACCGGCTGATCGAAGAGCCGGGCGACCTGGTCCGTTTCGAGCGCATCCGCAGCCTGAACCCGACACTCCCCCGTTTCGCACCGGAGGTCTTGGACGAAGCCCGGGCGCTCGCTCCCGGCCTCGACGTCCATGCGCTCGAAGCCGAGTGGCGATCCTGGGCCGAAGAAACCGGCGCTCGCCTCACTCGTCCCGACCGTGCGTTCCTCGGATGGGTCAAGACCCGCGCTGCTCAAGGCTGATGTTTCGCACGCGAAACGTCAGTCCAGTGCCTCAAGACCCTTGGCGGTCTCACACGGCAGGCCGAGAACCCGTGGTCATGAGCGAATACCTGGAAGGCGCCACTCCGAAAGGTCCTGCTGTAGGCGGCATTCCAGTTTCGTTATCTCCGGTTCGAACACCAGAGCCAGGCGCTCAAGTGCCGCTCTAGCTGGCCGAGGAGGGCGCTCACCCCGCGCATCGATCCAGGCAAGGTTCGCTTCGATGACGCGCTTTACCGGGCGCTGAATAGGCCGGGGCAGGAAACGGCGCATCTTCCGACGAAACGGGCCATAAGAGAAAATCCCTTTTACTGCCCGGCTTGCTCGCGTCTTTGGCAGAGAGGTGATATTGGACGAACGCTCCGGAAACTCGGGCAGAGTGGGAATTTTGAGAAAATCCGCGATCTCGTCGACAACGGAACGCGGATCGTGTATGAAATCTTCGAACAGTATAGATTTGATCTGATCACAGTTAAATTCAGCGTCGTATCTCGAGATACCGTCATCATAACAACTGGTCTGTACGTGCCTCCATGCATAGGCCCAATCAGATCGCCCGCCGGCTAACTCGTGGCGAATGGCAGCATCGAAACTTCCGGCTGACTCTCGTCCTCGAGACAACTGATACGCAAAACTCGAATAAGCACGCTCATAGGGGTTCCGAAGCAGGACAATGATCTTGGCATCCGGCGCCACGCGGTGGATCAGCTGCGCTGAACATGGACTGGGAAGGTAATTCGTGCTGGCATCCAGTCGAAAACGGTAGGCCTCAGACCCTCGATACAGATCTCGGTATTCTTCAGCACATACCGAAGGGCTCTTGGAAATAGGGCTTGGTTCGCCCGACCCGAACTTCGGTGCAAGCAGCGTGTAGTAGGGCCGCGGAGACTCATCAAGCTCCGAAAATATGTTCGGCTCCTTCTGGATCGGAGAGAATATGGCATCGTGCGTGGCCAGAAGGTCAGCAAGCGTGGTCGTTGCTGCCTTCATCGCGCCCACTATAAACAGATTCGGCATGGGGGATGACTCGTAGCACGCGGCTAGGTCGACAATGCTCGTGCCCCTCCGCCCCTTACTTTGCCTCATCGTCAGTTTTATCCTCGTCCTGGTCAGAAAGATCCGAAATCTTACCGCGCGAGTCGTCGAGCCGCTGCGTAGAGCCACTTCTGTCTGTCCTGAGATGCTGAATAGCCGCAAAATAAGCTTGAATGTTCCATCCGATCATCATGCCCATGCTTGCGGCAGCTACCCCTTTGAGACCCAGAAATATTCCCGCCCCGGTTATTGCAAGAAATCCTATCGCGCACCAGCCGGTAAGAATTCTAAGTAGGCGCCGCTCCTGCCCGAGCATGTTCAAAATAAGGGTATTTGGACCGCAAGCTGTGTTCACCAACTGCCCAGTTGCCAAAAACATCAGAATCGGAAACGCCGCAGTGTAGGCAGGGTCGAACAACGCAAGCAGGTTGGACCCGAAGAGTAGAAGGATCGTGTATCCAGCAGCTGCAACAGAGAAGCTGACCAGCGAGCTGAGCCGAGCGATGGTTTTGACCTCAGATATTCGACCTCCGAAATAGCTGCGGGCAAACATCGGTCCTACTATCTGCTGAACACCTATCAAGGCGATGGAAAGCATCTTTGCCAGGCGATCACAGGCAAAATATGCTCCAGCGGCGGCCGGTCCGACGAGCAGTCCCACCAGGATGACGGTGCCGTGTTGGATCATGAGGTCCACACCGGACACTGCCCAGAGGCCGCGTGCAGCGTGCGTCATCTCCCTTTTATCTGCTTCAGGAATAGGAACCCGCGGCTGCCCGTGCATTGCCTTATAGATTTTGAGGTACTGAAATGCCGTAACAAAGACGAGCGCTATGGCCGCCGCAGCGACTGTCATACCAGCGGATATTGGACGCACGGCAAGGAACACAGCAGCGAGCGTGAGCGGCCGCCAAAGAACTTCACGGGGGACCAAAGCTAGCACGATCGATCTACGCGCGCGCAGAATAGCGGTCGCGACCTCGGATGTGGCGAAACCGGCTGTGAGTGCGCCTATGCCCGCGTACACCGCCGGCGAGCTACCGAACGCCTCAAGACGCGCCGGACTTATGGCTATGAGAGCCCCTAGCGCGAGAGCTAGCACTGCGCCTATGAAGGTGGTTGTCATCGCTGATCGTGCAGCAGCCCACGCTAGTGCTGGTCCGCTAGTTTCGTCGAGGGCAGGATAGAACCTGGAGACAACGCTGTGCTGCCCCATCGTGGCAAGAAAACCCGCGATCGTTGCGAGAGAAATGGCCGCGCCGAACTGGCCATATTCCGTGGGCGTCATCCATCGAGCCAAAAGAAAAAAGAAAGCGAACGTGAGGCCGGTGCTTATCCCTTTTATCATGCCGGCCAAGGCAGCTCCGCCGATAAAGCTGCGCGACGCCGACGCCTTCGCAGATCGGGTTCTAATCGGTCTCAATAGCATTACGCAGATCTTTCGGTTGTCTGGCTCGGTCTTTAACAATTAATTCAATGGAATTCATCTCCCGGAGCTTATTGCGCAACCCGGTGGCTGCTTCTATAGATCTGAAAGACGTCGCTAGATCATATATCTCGGGCGTTGCAGAGCCTCGCCTCACCGGGTTGCAGGTAGCGGGGCTCTCCAGCTAGCCGGATTTCCGGCGAGACAACAGGAGCCAGAGGGCATGCGGACTTGTAGTTGCGTATCGCCAGAATAAGCGCTTCGGATCGCTCGCTAGCCTATGTGCCCACTCAAGTCCTGAACGACACATCCAATCGGGCGCGCGCTTATAGTGACCGGTCACAAAATTGTACAATCCACCACATGTTACGATCCATCCCACTTTCAGCTTGTTTCGGTTGCGACAGCTGAACATCTGTTCTTTCGGTTTGCCCAATCCTACCCAGAGAACATCCGCGCCAGACCTGTTGATTTCCTCAATAACGTCTGCCTCCTCTGCTTCACTGAAATATCCGTTGCGGCGGCCACAGATGTTGATGCCTGGTGCGAGTTGGCGAACTTTCTCGGCACAGAGTGCATTGACCTCTTCAGTTCCCCCGAGGAGAAAGTAAGAAACATCGAGTCTGGCAGCCTCTGTAAGGCTTTCCTGGAACATGTCGGTTGTACTCGACCGATCAGGGATTACTTCGCCTTTTCCAACGCGGGACGCGGCAACGATTATTCCCCCGTCGGCATGAATCAGATCTGCTTCCTCCATCGCAGCTCGGTAAGTTGCGTCTGTCGCGTTGAGCGAGACCGCTTGGCCATTACTATCGAAGACCAAGCGAGCGGGCTCGCCGAGACGGCGAACGTTCGGGGCGTCGCGAAGCATCAAATCGATTAGGTCCTGCCTAGAACAAGCAGCCGTACGGATGCCGCCTAGATTCACATGAGAAACAGCGTCAATCATGGAAAAATTCCTTCACTAATGTCGCTTAACTTCCAGTGGATTTTTTGGAGATTCTGACAAGGTACGTACGGCGAATAGTCTTCCCTGTTGCGGCCAGGGCACGGCAGCGGAAAGGCGTTCAGGTGGTCGGAGTGCCGGTTGGGGCTATGCAAGAACAATGGCAAAAACTCGAGTTGATTTCTGGATCCCGGTTGCAACTTACAGTCCATGATGCACCAGAACATGACGGATCTGGAGGAGCCAAGTTTACCGGAGCCGCTGATATGTCTTTGGCTCGGACTTGTGGTCGTTCGCCTTCAGGGAGAAGAGAGCTTCAGATCGTGTCATGCGTCCTACCGGTTGTGGTCTCGATGCATTCTTGTCGCGAGCTCTCATGAATAATGGCCTGCAGGGCGTAGAGGCCGTAGTCCAAGGGCGCAATGTATGGATGCGAAGAGCTTGAGGATCGCCTCTTCATCGAAGAAGCCCGCTTGCACCACTCTCTCGAGGGGCGTTGTGGCTGTTGCGCCCGGATATGCGCGGCCGAAGCTCGCGGTCCGTGGACCACCGCTCGGCCGACAGGCGCCGTCAAGCTAACCTGCAGTACGTGATCCATTGTGTGTTCCTCTCAGCCGCGGACGGTACAGTACCACCACACGGCGGGGACTGAACACACAAACCCTTGGGGAAAGGAAGGTGTTACTGCAGGCACAGTTTAAAGAACAACCCTAGATTGTAATGGCCTTTGCGATCGGAGGATCCTTGTAACGATAGGCGGCTTTGCAGCCATGTTGTTCAGAAAAAAAGACCGTTCCCACGCCGGCATGAGGAAACCTCGATGAGTGGCAAAATGGCATCGCTATGCGGCAAGGCGGCCGCGGGTAAGGTGATTCTTTGCCCTCACCTGCGAGTTTCGTTATTGGGATCGGCAAAACCTGTGGTGCAGTTGCACTGCATTTTCAATGTAGGCGGAACGCCAGACACGGTCTGGGGGCCACCACGAAAAGGCGGTCTGATGACCACTCTTTTCCTTCTGTCGGAATGCGGTCACGCCTATTTTTTCGGGCTGGTTCGAGCAATGCGTAACGAAAGCCGTCAGGCTTAGAACATGCTGCGCACGCTCCTCAAATCCCCAACAGCAGCTTCTATCCGGCGGAAGCCTGCAGTACATTTAAGCCGCCATCGACAGAGGGCGCAGGTGCCGCGGTTATCAGAGCGGCTGAACGAAATTCACTGATAAACTCCATTGTAAGTCGAAACTGACGGCCAGCACGCTCCAGGAAGTTCACCAGTTGGCTCTTTTGGGCACCAATCAAAACGTGCGCTTCAAGCGCGACATATCAAGATAGAAAGGTACGGTAGGGAATGGCCCTTTCGGATAAATTCAAGAGCTTCGCATCTCAGCGTTCGCGAAACGTGTTGCGCCCCTACGCCTATTTTCTGTTCCGTGGCTGGTTTCTGGCCCGATCCCGCCTCGGATACGCAGGAACTGCGCCCTCCTTCATCATTATTGGGACCCAGAAAGGAGGGACAACGACGCTGTACGAGGCTCTCTGTGCCCATTCCAGGATCGTGTCAGCTCGAACGAAGGAAATCAGCTTCTTCGATCGGTATTTCGATCTGGGAAAAAAATGGTACCTTGCCAATTTTCCGGACCTTTCTGGAACTGATAAGATCACGGGAGAAGCAACGCCGGACTACATGTTTGGATCACAGGTTCCAGAGCGCGTGGAGCAGGTTCTAGGGAGGGACGTAAAGTTCATCGTCCTCCTTCGCGATCCT
This sequence comes from Palleronia sp., assembly GCF_042089775.1. NCBI lineage: Bacteria > Pseudomonadati > Pseudomonadota > Alphaproteobacteria > Rhodobacterales > Roseobacteraceae > Palleronia > Palleronia sp. Next base: position 18,379 of record NZ_JBELKF010000036.1, on the reverse strand, counting down.
CTTAGCCGATCGGTATCGCAATACTTTCACGAATACCGGCTGGGAACGGAAACGGCACCCATCGAAGAGGCTTTCGCACTGGAAGAAAGCCGGCTGGAGGGGAACCCTGATCAGAGGACAGGACCGAGACTTGAGAATCTAACCAACAGGTTTTCTTTCGGTTATCGAGAAAGAAGTAGATACGCAAAGCAACTCCAGCCTTGGTTTGACAGGTTTGGTCGGCGCTCTTTCTACATCGAGACCAGTGAGAACTTCTTCGACAACCCGAACAAAGTTCGGGACGAGGTCATCGAATTTCTGGGTTTGAAGCCCGAACCCCTGCCTGAGATCAAGGCACGCAATGTCGGCACCTATGGCGCCAAGGTGCCGCCTGAATTGTACAGCCGTCTTGAGAAAGAGCTTGAAGACGAAAGACGTCAGATGAACGAGCTCATAAAGGAAACACGGTACCAGTAGATCGAAAAGGGAAGTCAGCGGTGTTGGCGCAAATTCGCCAACTCGGCCGCCGGGGAACCGGCGGCGTGCTACCGCCCGCTGTGGCAGGACGGAAGACGGCACTTCTTAGATGCCGCGACAGTTCGTGGGCGTTGCTGAAGTCTGGCAAGGCCTTTGAGCCGCTTGGGCATCTGCCTGAAATCCAACTAGGCTCGGTGCACCACGCGGTCTCCAGCGTGTGCTGAATGCTGGGATCCAGATCAGGTTGGCGGCGCAATAGCACACCCTCCTTTGCCCCTTTTCGACAGGGCTCTAGAGGGTAAGCTCAGGATCAGTTGTCGTTCGCCACGTTTGCAATCGAGACGATGTTCGGCAGCGCTTGGCTGACTGCGCGGTTCCAGGCCGTGATCGGCTGCATCTCGACGAAGACGACGTCGTTTGGACGCATTTCGAATTGGGTGGCCAAGGTCAGGTTGATCACGTTCGCCGCGTTCAGCCGCCAAGCTATCACGGTGTTCTCATCGGTGAGGCGCATCACGTAGATCTCGCGCGGATTGCCGGTCTCGAGTTCGAAGCCGCCAGCGAGATAGAGCACATCGGCCAAGCTTGCTTGGCGTCCGTAGGGCAGGGGGATCCGCGACTGGTCTCCAACCTCGCCAGCAAGGTAGACGTAGTCGCGCGCTTCGGCGTCCAGATCGGTCCGAGCTTGGAAATTCTCGCGCTGCTCGTTCAGCGCGGCGCGACGCAGGCTGATCTCAGTCTGCAACTGCTGCAGCGCTGCAGCCTGGGTGTTCTGTCGAAGGGCGATCACGTCGATCTGCTGCGAATAGAACTGCAACGCCCGGTCGAGATCGTAGGTGGTATCCACATAGACCGCATCTCCGGCGGTCAGCGCGATGTTCCGATAGTCGGGATTGCTCAGATACTGTTCATAGGGAATCTGGTAGAGCGTGCCGTCGCGATAGATGCGGATCAGCGCGAACTCCTCGTCCGGGACAGCGATGCCACCCGCGGCCACGATCGCCTGGCCAAGTTCGGGGCGGGTCAGCGTGATCGGCACCAGGGCAGGCTGGCGCACGGCGCCGCCGACGGCCACCAGCTTGGAGTTGAATTCGGCCACCTCGAGGCTGAAGGAGGGGTTGAACCCCGCCTCGACGATCGCCTGGAACACCTCGGCCTCGGCTTCTTCGAGGGTCAGGCCGCTCAGTTGCACGGTCCCCACGTCGGGGATCGAGATCGTGCCGTCGTCGCGCACGGTGTAACCCTGCCGCTGGTTCTGCGCGGCCAGAAGGCCCGACAGTTCCTCGACCGTAGAAGAGGCGCCCTTTGTGGCCAGAAGGACCACGTCGCCGACGCCGATCTCGTAGGCGCCGGGTTCGACCGGGGGCGGCAGTCGCAAAGTGGCGTCCCGGCGCTGTTCGTTCGGTACGTAGGGTTGTGCCGGCAGCCCAAGTCCGGCGCCCGCGACCGACCCACCGCCGGTGGCGGCATAGAACACCTCGGGCAGGCTTTTCGGGGTGTAGGAGCTCTGGTTGGCGATCTGCACGGTGCGCGTGGTGATCTCGACCACGTTCACATTGGCCGTGGTGTTGCGCAAGCCGACCTCGGGATTGACGTAGGTGATGCCGCAGCCCGACAGTAGGAAAATCGCGGTCATCGCACCGCTCAAGCACCGCTTCATTCGTATCCGCTCCCAAGCTTTGCACGCTGTGCGTCACGCGCCTCGCAGAACTCAGCCGCCACCGCGAATTCCGCGCACTGCGCCATGGTTTCGCCGATACTTCTACGGGGCGATAGAGGCGAGGGCAAACATCGGCCCGCCTCCGTCAACCTCCCTCGAGGTGCGATGCGATTTTGCCACGTGCCCCTTCGTGGCTCCTTTCCTCGGTCCGATGCCACCTTGCACGCGATAAGTGACCTGCATGGCTGTATCCAGCATTCGGAACGCTCTCTGCGGGATCACCGCCGCGGCGCCTCGATCCACGGATGTTGCCCCGGCCGGCTTCTGCTTCCCGTGAGCCATGGGAAACTTCTTGTGTCCTCGGCTGGGCTCTTCCCATTCCGGAAAGACACCTCGAGTAAAGAACACAGGCAAGAAGAAGTACCTAGCTGTCGCGGTAGCCGTTGGGATTCTGGCTCTGCCATTTCCAGGTCGAGCGGCACATGTCCTCGACGCCCAGTTGCGCTTCCCAACCCAGCATTGTCTTCGCGCGCTCGGGGCTGGCGTAGTAGCTCGCCAGGTCCCCGGGACGGCGATCCACGATACGATGAGGGATCTCGCGCCCTGACGCTTCCTCGAAGGCGTGGATCATCTCGAGCACCGTCACGCCCTGTCCCCGCCCGACATTCACGGCCTCGCACCCAGGATGTTCGAGCACGTAATCGAGCCCGCTCAGATGCGCCCGCGCCAGGTCGGTGACGTGGATGTAGTCGCGCTCGCCGGTGCCGTCACGGGTCGGCCAGTCGCCGCCGAAGACCTGCAGCATCTTCCGCCGTCCGATCGCCACCTGCGCGACGAAGGGCATCAGGTTGTTGGGCCGTCCGGCGGGGTCTTCCACAGTGGGTCCTCTTCGCTTTCACCCACCGCCTTGAGGCCGGCGAAATGGATCACCGCGTCGGGGCGGTAGGCCTTCAGCGCGGCGGTCAGGGCCTTGGGATCGGTGATGTCCCCCTCGGTCACCGCGATCGGCACGCCGGTCAGTTCGCGGACGCGGCGCAGCGCGCGCGGCGACGAGTTTGCGAAACTGTCGAAGACATGCACCTCGAACTGCGCGCGTAGCAGCGCCAGAACCGTGTGAGAGCCGATGAAGCCGGCGCCCCCGGTCACGAATACCCTGATGCCCATTGCCCCTCCTTGGGCTCGCCCCCGACATCCATAACCCGCGATGCCGCGCTGCGGCTAGAGGTGTGCTGGAAAATTATGGTTGCGAACCGACAAGCAGATCGCTGGCGAGCGACGGGCCGATCCGGTGGGAAGAGCTGACGTCAGCGGTGCGTACGCTGCCAGGATGGTCTTGCCTTTCCCGTACAAGAGCACTCTTTTCTGAATCCCCTCCGGCCGGTCCGTTCCCCGTGCCGGCCATACAGAGGAGCGACCGTGACAGCCCAAAGCCAGTTCCCCCGCCCCGAAATTCCCCTCTATGCCGTTGGTGACCTGCATGGCTGCGCGGAACATCTCGATCGGATAGTCGCGGCGATCAATGCCGACGCGAAGGCGCGCGGACAGGAAGAAAGCGCCGTGGTCTTCCTGGGCGATTACGTGGATCGGGGCGAGGACAGCCGCGGCGTGCTCCTCCGGCTCTTCGAGGCCTCGCGGGACATGCCCGGAAATGTCGTCAGCCTGATGGGCAACCACGAGAAGATGATGCTCGACTTCCTCGACCGCCCCGGGGAGCGTGGCCGCCGCTGGCTGCGCTATGGCGGATTGCAGACCTTGGCGAGCTTCCAGTTGGGCGGCGTCACGGAAAGGGCGGGCGAACGCCAGTTGGTCGATGCGGCCGAACGGCTGCGCGGAGCCCTGCCCGAAGGGCTCGAGGACTGGCTGCGCACCCTGCCTCTCTGGTGGCAGTCTGGCAATGTGGTCTGCGTTCACGCCGGGATGGATCCCGCCATTCCTCCCGAAATGCAGGAGGCGCGTGACATGCTGTGGGGGCATTCCCTGTTCGACCGGTACGTGCGGCCCGACGGGCTATGGGTGGTTCACGGCCACGAGGTGGTCGAGAATCCCACCATCGCCGACCGTCGGGTGGCCTGCGACACCGGCGCCTACCACTCAGGCCGCCTCACCGCCGCGGCCGTATTCCCGGATGAAGATGTGCGATTCCTCGAGGTGTGAAGCCGTCAGCGTTCAAGCGGCAACTGTCATAGATGCGCTGACTGCGGACGCTCAAGACACTGCATGTAGTGCCTCCGGAGGGGCTACGAACGCGAAACAGCTGTGGTCCTTACAGCCGCATGGATCCTGCTCTGTCGTACGTTCCGTACAAAAAGGGGCGGCCCAAGCCGCCCCCGTTCGTTTCCCGCCCCCGGCCTTTCACCCCGCGATCAGGCCCATGCTTTCGAGCTTCAGGAGGACCTGGTGGGCGCAGTGGTCGACGTCGGTGTTGGTTGTGTCGAGGCGCAGTTCGGGGTTCTTGGGCTCGTCGTAAGGGTCAGAGATGCCCGTGAACTCCTTGATCTTGCCCTCGCGCGCCAGCTTGTAGAGCCCCTTGCGGTCGCGCGCCTCGCATTCCTCCAGCGGGGTCGCGACGTGGACCTCGCAGAAGGCGCCGTGGGCCTCGATCTCTTCGCGCACGGCCCGGCGGGTCGTGGCGTAGGGCGCGATCGGGGCGCAGATCGCGATGCCGCCGTTCTTGGTGATCTCGCTCGCGACATAGCCGATGCGGCGGATGTTCAGGTCGCGGTGCTCCTTGGAAAACCCAAGCTCGGACGACAGGTTCTTGCGCACGATGTCGCCGTCCAGAAGCGTTACTGGGCGGCCGCCCATCTCCATCAGCTTGACCATCAGCGCGTTCGCGATCGTCGACTTGCCCGACCCCGAGAAACCCGTGAAGAACACCGTGAAGCCCTGCTTGGACCGCGGCGGGCGGGTGCGGCGCAGCTCCTTCACCACCTCGGGGAACGAGAACCAGTCGGGGATCTCGAGCCCTTCCTGCAGGCGGCGGCGCAGTTCGGTCCCCGAGATGTTCAGGATCGTGACGTTGTCCTTGTCGGCGATCTCGTCATTGGGCTCGTACTGGGCGCGCTCCTGCACGTAGACCATGTGTTTGAAGGGCACCATCTCGATGCCCATCTCCTCGGCGTGCTCGCGGAAGAGGTCCTGCGCGTCGTAGGGGCCGTAGAAATCCTCGCCCTGGCTGTTCTTGCCGGGGCCGGCATGGTCGCGGCCGACGATGAAATGGGTGCAGCCGTGGTTCTTGCGGATCAGCCCGTGCCAGACCGCCTCGCGCGGACCGGCCATGCGCATCGCCAGCGGCAGAAGGCTCATGTGGGTGGTCGCGGCCGGATACTTGTCGAGCACGGCCTCGTAGCAGCGCACGCGGGTGAAGTGGTCCACGTCGCCGGGCTTGGTCATGCCGACGACGGGGTGGATCAGCAGGTTGGCCTGCGCCTCCTTGGCGGCGCGGAAGGTCAGCTCCTGGTGGGCGCGGTGCAGCGGGTTGCGGGTCTGGAAGGCGACGACCCGGCGCCAGCCCATCTTGCGAAAGAAGGCGCGCAGCTCGTTCGGGGTCGAGCGGCGGGCCTTGAAGTCGTAGTGCATCGGCGGCGTGATGCCGGTCACGGGGCCGCCCAGATACACGTTGCCGGCCTGGTTGTGCAGGTAGTTGACCGCCGGATGCGCGTCGTCATCGGCGCCAAAGACCTTCTCGGCCTCGCGCGCCTTGTCCGGGACCCACTTGTCGGTGACCGTCATGGTGGCGAGAATCACGCCTTCCTGGTCCCGCAGCGCGATGTCCTGGCCTTCCTCGATCCCTTCGGCGAAGGCTTCCGACACGTCGAGGGTGATCGGCATCGGCCACAGCGTGCCGTCCGCGAGGCGCATGTTCTCGACGACGCCATCGTAATCGGCCTGCCCCAGGAACCCCTTGAGCGGCGCGAACCCGCCATTCATCAGGAGCTCCACGTCGCAGATCTGGCGCGGCGTGAGGTCATGGCTGACCAGCTCACCCGCCTCGACCTTCAGCTTCTGCGCGCTGTCATACGAGACATAGAGTTCGGGAACGGGGGCGGAGTGGGGATTTTGCATGGTGAATGCGGTCTCTCGAAATGGTCGGTTTTGTTGATTCCGGCTTAGGGGAAGCGACCCGTCTTGTCGATCAGGGCTTTCTGCAATGCGGCGCGGCTTCGACAAAATCGCCGACATGTGCCGCCCTCTCGCGGGAATTCCCCTTTCCGCAGCGCGGAAATTGACAGTCGCCCCTCCGTCCCGGAAAACCGGGACCAACCGCATTCACAGAAAGATCCCTCATGAAAATCGCCATGATCGGCACGGGCTATGTCGGCCTCGTCTCCGGTGTCTGCTTTTCGGATTTCGGGCACGAGGTCTTCTGCGTGGACAAGGACGCCAGCAAGATCGAGCGGCTGGAGAACGGCGAGGTGCCGATCTACGAGCCCGGGCTCGACGCGCTCATGGCCCGCAACGTCGAAGCCGGGCGCCTGTCCTTCACCACCGATCTGGCCAAAGCGCTGCAGGACGTCGACGCGGTCTTCATTGCCGTCGGCACGCCGACCCGCCGCGGTGACGGGCACGCAGACCTGACCTACGTGATGGCCGCCGCCGAAGAGGTCGCCCGCGTCGCCCCGCACGGTGTCGTCATCGTCACCAAGTCCACCGTCCCCGTCGGCACCAACCGCAAGGTCGCCGAGACCGTGCGGGCCGCCAACCCCGACCTTGATTTCGACGTCGCCTCGAACCCCGAGTTCCTGCGCGAAGGCGCGGCAATCGACGACTTCATGAAGCCCGATCGTGTGGTCGTCGGCGTCGAGTCCGAGCGCGCGGCCAAGGTCATGTCCGACATCTACCGCCCCCTCTACCTGCGCGACTTCCCGATCGTGACGACCGACCTCGAATCGGCCGAGATGATCAAGTACGCCGCCAACGCCTTCCTCGCGATCAAGATCACCTTCATCAACGAAGTCGCCGCCCTGTGCGAGAAGGTTGGCGCCGACGTGAAGCAGGTCTCCCGCGGGATCGGCCTCGACGGGCGGATCGGGCCGAAGTTCCTCCATGCCGGCCCCGGCTATGGCGGCTCGTGCTTTCCCAAGGACACCAAGGCACTGGCGCGGATCGGCCAGGAACACGCCTCGCCCATGCGGATCACCGAGACGGTCATCGACGTCAACGAAGAGATCAAGCGCCGGATGATCGGTAAGCTGAAGGACCTCTGCGGCGACAATTTCAACGGCAAGCGGGTGGCCGTGCTGGGCGTCACGTTCAAGCCCAACACCGACGACATGCGCGACGCCCCTGCCCTGACCATCGTGCCCGCGCTGGTCGGCGGCGGCGCCGAAGTCCGCGTCTGCGACCCTCAGGGCAAGCGCGAGGGCGAGCGTCTGCTGCCCGGCGTCTCGTGGATCGCCGATCCCTACGACGCGGCGCAGGACGCCGACCTGCTGGTGATCCTGACCGAATGGAACGAGTTCCGCGCGCTCGACCTCGAGGCGATGTCGAAGACGATGCGCCGTGCCGCAATGGCCGACCTGCGCAACGTCTATGACCCCGTCGACGTCAAGAGCGCCGGCTTCGCCGCCTATATCGGCGTCGGACGCGGCGATCTCGAAGGCTGAGACCGGTTTCTGTGACGAAACGCCGGCTTCCTGTACAAGGGGGCCGGCAAACGGACAGACGGGACGAGAACGCCCATGACACGCAAGGCCCTCATCACCGGAACGGCCGGGTTCATCGGCTTCCACCTTGCGAAGCTCCTGCTGGCCGAAGGCTTCCGCGTTCATGGCTATGATGGGATGACGGATTACTACGACGTCCGCCTGAAGCAGCGCCGCCACCAGATCCTGCTGCAGGCCGAAGGCTTCTCGGCCACCGAAGGGATGCTGGAAGACGACGCGCTGTTTCAGCAGGTGGCGGATGAGTTCGCCCCCGACGTGATCGTCCATCTCGCCGCGCAGGCGGGGGTGCGCTACAGCCTCGAGAACCCGCGCGCCTATATCGACGCCAACGTGGTGGGCACCTTCAACGTGATGGAGGCCGCGCGACGTCACGAAGTCGATCACCTGCTGATGGCCTCGACCAGTTCCGTCTACGGCGCCAACGAGGACATGCCCTTCCTCGAGACCCACAAGGCCGACACCCCCCTGACGATCTACGCCGCCACCAAGAAGGCGACCGAGGCCATGGGACATTCCTATGCCCACCTGTGGAACCTGCCGACGACCATGTTCCGCTTCTTCACGGTCTACGGACCCTGGGGGCGGCCGGACATGGCGCTGTTCAAGTTCGTCGAAGCGATCCTGCAGGGGCGGCCCATCGACATCTACAACCGCGGCGAGATGCATCGCGACTTCACCTATGTCGAGGATCTCGTGCGGGGCATCCGTCTGCTGATCGACGCCGCCCCCGTCCGCCCCGCGCCGGGGACCCGGATCCCCGACTGGGACAGCCTGTCGCCCGCAGCGCCTTGGCGGGTGGTCAATATCGGCAACTCGGACACCGTGCGGCTCTTGGATTTCGTCGAGGCGATCGAGGACAGCCTCGGGGTGAAGGCGACCCGCAACTACACGGAGATGCAGAAGGGCGATGTGCCCGCCACCTGGGCCGACGCAACGCTTCTGCACGAGCTGACCGGCTATCGGCCCAAGACGGATGTGCGTGAGGGGATCGCCCGTTTCGTCGAATGGTACAGGAATTATTACGGCACATAGGTGTTCGTTCAGGGTCCATTCACTCCCCCCTGCTAGACCGCGTCCCCGGAGAAACACCAGCGCGCCGTCCGCCGCGCGCCTTGGCCGGGATCATTCATGTCATTCATTTGGGGGCGCCGCTTGGCGCTCGTTCTCTTTGTGTGCCTGCCTCACGCGGCCATCGCGGATGTCTACGGGTTGGTTCATCTGCGTTCGGTCCATCCGGAGGAAAGCGATCTGACCGACCGGACCCCGGGGGTCGGGGTCGGGATTGCCCGTGAGCTGGGCCAGCAGGGCACCGAGTGGTTCGTCGAGGGGGCGTTCTTTTCGAACAGCTACGGTGAACCCAGCCCGCTTGTGATGACCGGGGTCTCGACCCCGCTCACGAAGATCGGTCCGGTGGAGGTGCGCGTTGGCGGGGCGATCGGGCTGGGGCGGTACAAGAAGCTCTGCGACAAGCTGATGGAGAGGTACGAGTCCATGCCCGACACGAAGTCGATTCTGCCGGTCGTTTCCGCCAGCCTCGGCCTCCGTGTCGGAAAGACCGACCTGCGCCTTTCCGCCATCCCCCACAGCAAAATGCCCGAAAGACGGCCGATCCTGAATATCAGCCTCAGTCGGCGGTTCTGAAAAGATTGATCGGCGCGCGCGCCACGCTTATCTAACTGGCTAGATAGCTGGACAGGAGGACGCGCCATGCTGAGCCTTCAGGACGCCAAGAACCGTTTCAGTGCCGTGGTCGAGGCGGCGCTTTCGGGCCGTCCGCAACGCGTGTCGCGCCGGGGCAAGCCGGCGGTCGTCGTGGTCTCGGCCCGCGAATACGACAGGCTCGTCGCCGCCGCCGGTGCCACCCGCGAGAGCTTCGCCGATCACCTGATGGCCTTCCCCGAGGGCGGTGACTTGCCCGGCCGCGCCGATATCCGCCCCCGCGAGATCCGCTTCTGAGATGTATCTCATCGACACGAACGTCATCTCTGCCGCCCGCCGGCCCGAGCGCACGCCACGCGTCGCTGCCTGGCTGAAGGGGCAATCCGAGGAGACGCTGTTCCTCAGCGCCGTCACGATCGGCGAGATCTCCCGCGGAATCCGCCTTCAGGAGCGAAGGAACCCCTACTTCGCCGCCGATCTTTCAGTTTGGCTCGAACGCACCACGAGCATTTTCGCCGACCGCATCCTGCCGGTCACGGCCGGGGATGCCGCGATCTGGGGCCGTCTCTCGGCCGATCTGGGCCATTCGGGTGCCGACCTGATGATCGCCGCGCAGGCCCTGGCCCGGGGCTGGACGGTCGTCACCGGCAATGTCAGCGATTTCACCCCGACCGGCGTAGCGGTCGAAGACCCGTTCTGAAGTGCGGCGGAACAAGACAGCCGGACTTTGTTTCGCATGCGAAACCTCCCGGTCATAGAGATCCTCGTACCGGGTGATGTCGTCCTCACCCAGGTAGCTGCCCGTCTGCACCTCGATCAGCACCATGGGCAGGCGGCCGGGGTTTTCCAGCCGATGGATGGCACCCAGGGGCACGTGAACGCTTTCGTTCTCGGACAGAAGGCGGGTCGAGTCGTCCACCGTCACCTGCGCCGTGCCCGCGACCACCACCCAGTGCTCGGACCGATGGACATGGCTCTGCAAGCTCAGCGCGGCGCCGGGATGAACGGTGATCCGCTTCACCCGGAAACGGGGGCCGGCGATCAGCGTCTCGAACCAGCCCCAGGGGCGGTGCTCCTTGGGGAACTCGGTCGCTTGCGGCACGGCGCGGGCCTTCAGCACGGCGACGGCCCGCTTCACGTCCTGCGCGCGGGACATGTCGGCCACCAGCACCGCATCGGGCGTGGCCACGGCCATGATGTTCGAAAGGCCAATCCCCACCACCTCGATCCCCTCGCCCTCGGCGCGCAGCAGCGTGTCGCGGCAGTCGATGGCGGTCGCGTGGTCGCTCGTCACCACGCCATCCGCATCCGGCCCGCTTTCGCGCCAGACCGCATCCCACCCGCCGAGGTCTGACCACCCACCCGAATAGGGCACGACCGACAGGTTCGAGGCCTTTTCCATCACCGCATAGTCAATCGAGATATCGGGAAGATCCGCCCAAGTCTCGGACGCGAGGCGCAGGAAGCCCAGATCGGGGCGCGCCGCGTCGAGCGCGGCCTCGACCGGACCCATCAGGTCGGGCGCGTGGGCCAGGACCGCCGCCACCATGTCGGCGGCACGAAACAGGAAAAGCCCGGCGTTCCACAGGAAGCTGCCGGCCCCGACCATTCGTGCGGCGTCGGCGCCGCCGGGCTTCTCGACGAAGCGCGACAGGCGCGCCGGCGCACCGTGCCGCGGGGGCTCGGCGAGTTCGAGATAGCCATAGGCGGTCTCGGGGCGGGTGGGGGTGATGCCGAAGGTCACAAGGTCCCCCTGCGCCACCGGCCCCAGCCCTCGCGTCACGGCGGCGCGGAAGGCGGCCGCGTCGGGGATGACGTGATCCGAGGGGGCGACCAGCAGCACCGCCTCGGGGTCGTCCTTCAGCGCGTAAAGCGCGGCGGCGAGGATGGCCGGCGCGGTGTTCTTACTCTCGGGCTCGATCAGGACGGCGCCGGGGTCGATGCCGGCCGCGGTCAACTGTTCGGTCACGATGAAGCGGAACCCGGCATTGGTCAGGACCATGGGCGGCGCAAAGCCCGGCCCGGCCATGCGGCGGGCCGCGGTCTGGAACAGCGTCTCTTCGCCCGTCAGCGGGACGAACTGCTTGGGATAGCTCTGCCGGGACAGCGGCCAGAGCCGGCTGCCGGACCCGCCGCAGAGGATGACGGGCGTGATGCGCGGAAACGTCATGGGGCGCTTCGCAGGCACGCGGCGACGCGGTCCATCTGCGTGGCAAGCAGCGCCTCAGCCGCGGTCGGATCGGAGGCCTGGGCATGAACGCGGAACTCGGGGGCGTTGCCCGAAGGGCGCAGGTGGACGGCTCGGCCGCCCGCGAAGGCGACGCGCAGGCCATCGGTGCGGTCGACGCCGGTAATCTCTCCGACCGCGGCGAAAAAGGGGACCGGATCGGCGTCGAGCTCAGCCATGAAGGCCGCCGCACGGGTGCGGTCGATCCCCTGCAGCCGGTCGGCGGCGGTGTGACAGGAGGGCAGATCCGCCACGAGATCTGCCAGGGCGAGCCCCCGCGCCCGGGCTGCGGCCAAGGGCGCGACGATCGGCAGAAGCCCGTCCCGCGTCATCAACGGTGCCATTCCGCGGGCGGCAAAACCCAACAGGAACCCGCCATTGGCCTCGAACCCCACGAGCTGGGCACCCGGATCGGCGGCGCGGGCGGCCTCCATCCCCGCGATGACGAAGGGCGATCCGACCCGCGTGCGCACCACCCGGTCAAAGCCCGCGCGCTCCACCATGTCGCTTGCGGTGACCGGCACGACCACGATCCGCGCACCAAGAGCCTGCGCCGTCAGCACCCCCAGCACCTCGCCCGGCACGATTCGCCCCGCGGCATCCGCGACCAGCGGACGGTCTCCATCCCCGTCGGTCGAGACCACGGCGTCGAGCCCGTGATCGGCGCACCAACCGGCCAGCCTCTTGCGGGTGGCCTCATCCACGGCCTCGGTATCGAGCGGCATGAAGACCTCTGACTGACCCAGCGGCCGCACCTTGGCGCCGAGGCGGGTCAGCACCTCTTCAAGCAGGTCGCGGGCCACCGACGCGTGCCGGTAGACGCCAATCTCGAGCCCGGCGAGCGCCCGGGACCCGAAGGCATCCACGAGGCGATCCGCATAGGGCCCGGTCGCGTCGTGGCGACAGAGCCCGCCCTTGGCTGCGGGGGGCGCTGCCCCGGCCGCGTGGGCGGCAAGGATACGCGCCTCGTCCGTTTTGGTGATCTCGCCTGCGGGAGTGTGGAATTTCAGCCCGTTGCGGTCGGCGGGAATATGGCTGCCGGTGACCATCACTGCCGCCGCGCCCGCCGTCATGGCGGCTTGGGCAAGCGCCGGCGTCGGCAGGGTGCCGCATTCCACCGCCTCGAGTCCCGCGGCACGGATCGCACCGATCGCGGCGGCGGCGATCGCCGGAGAAGAGGGGCGCAGGTCGCGACCCACGAAGACCCGCCCGCCATGGGGGCAGACGGCCAGGAAGGCGGCGACATGGCGGCGCACGACCTCATCCGTCAGATCGCTCGCCAGCCCCCGAAGGCCGCTCGTTCCGAATGTGGGTGCCATGGACAGGTTCAGCCCCCGTTCCGACCGAATGCGCTTCATCGGGGCGAGAGAGGCACGGAACTGGTTAACCCCCGCTTAAAGGCGCTCCCGCGCAGGGTGGTGAGCCCTTTGCGTCTCATCCCCGCATCACCTGGGCGGCAAGGGACGGCGCGGCCTTCTCCCCTGCCCCGTCATGGCCTATTGCTCGACCGACAGCCCCCGCCACGAGACGCCCGACATGACCCATGCCCGCCCGCTGCTTCTTGCCGGTACCGCGTTTGCCGCTCTCATTTCGGGGCCGGGACGGGCCGAGCCGCCGGCCGAGCCCTTCGCGCTGATCCCGACGGACCTGCCGGGGATGTCCACGGGCTATCTGCAGCCCGAGGCGACCAACGAGGCCCGCATCGGCACCCGCCAGGCCCTGGAAGACGACGAAACCGGCACCGGCGTCCAGATGTATGACGGCGCGGTCAGCTTCCGGGGCTACTGGCCCTACCAGATCGGGATCAGCGCCTCGGCCTTCGATGACCCGCTGACCGAGCCTTTCGAGGGCAACGCGCAGAATTTCACGCTTGGCTCCATCGGCCTCGACGGCAAGTTCCGCCTTCACGAGACCGACCGCGTGGGCGTCGCGGTCGAGGCGAGCGTCGCGTATCTGAAATACGGCTTCGACGGGACCGAGAAGGAAGATCTCGTTGCCGCCACCCTGTCGCTGCCCGCCACCTACCGGCTGTCGCCGACCGTGTTCCTCAACGGCGAGATCGGCCTGACCACCTTCCCCGACGAGGCGCAGGATCTGCCCGCCCCGGGCGCCCGCAGCTTTGTCGCGATCGGCGCCGGCTGGCAGCCCACCGACCGTCTCACCGCCTTCGGCAGCGCCAAGCTCATCGCCCGCAAGGATGACGCCGGCCCCGAGGGCGACGACAACGTCATCTATACCGCCGGCGCCCGCTATGCGCTGACCCCGCAGCTGGCCGCGACAGGCTATGTCACCAACGGGCTGGCCGACACGCCGGTGCTGGACGACCTCACCTATTTTCCCGCCCGGGACGACCTCGTCTTTGGGGCGGCGCTGACCTACGTGCCGTCCGGCAAGCGCTTCAACATCCCGCGCTACGCCCGGACCGACGTGGCCGAGGTGGACCGAACGATTGTCTTCGGCGACGGCGTGACGCTGATGGGCCCCGAGACGATCGGCTCGAACGAGCTGCGGCTGAACCTCTCGGCCGGGACCAGCGGCGATACCCGCCTCTTCGCCGCCATCTCGCCCGATCCCGATTTCCAGGTCGAGCTGTTCTTCGAGGATTACGCCCTCGACGAGGACACGGGCTTCCGCGACGAGGAGGCCGAGGACGTGCGCTACGGCATCGGCGTGCGCTATCAGGCGCTGTCCGAAGCCGAGGGCGACCTGGCAAGCCTGGGCGCGCGCGTGATCCTCGGCCGGGACATCGAAGAGCCAACCCTTGGCGTGATCTTCGCCGAGGCCGCGCTCGCCAAGGAAGCGATGCCGCGGCTCGAGCTGACGGCCAACCCCAAGGTCGCCGCCTATACGGGCGAGCAGGTCTATGCCCTGGGCCTCGGCGCGGAATACGAGATCTCGGACCGGCTGCACGCCGTGGCCGAGGCGAGCGTGGTCAGCGACGACTACGACAGCATATGGGCCGTGGGGCTACGCCGCAGCTTCCCCGAGGCGCTGTCGGCCATCGACATCTATGCCACGAACGCGGCCGGGCGCACCGGCATCGGCTCGATGCTGGCGGGCGAGACGCAGGTCGGCGCCTCCCTTGTCTGGCAGACCCCGTTCCGGGCCTTTTAAGACCGGCACAGGTCAACCGCGCCGTTCCAGGACCTTACCTTCGGACGCCCTGCCATTTTCCGCCACCTTGCTGCACAGCAGCGAAGGTGGCGAATGCACTCAGGCGCCACAGCCTGACCGGGTCACGACACGTGATGGGCAAAAATTGTGCATCGGCCATGCCGCCGGTCCTTCGTATTTACCAAGGAACATGAGGTGGACTGACCTGTTTAGCCTCACAGCACCGCCCTCCGTCGCGGGCGCACATTGTTTGGTCAGTCACAGGGAAAAGACCTCAAATGACGTATAACCTAGATCTATACGCCAGATGCGGCCTGATTCGGCTTCATGGTGTCGTCCGGCGGGAAAGGCACGGCTCCGGTAGCGAAAGCTTGTCAGTCCGGTGACAGGCCAGCGGCAAACGGATGACACGGTGCCGAAACGTCATGCAGAGGCCAAAGAAACGGGGGAAAAAACAGCAAGCCCCCCCTCTGGTCCATATTGCCGCAGGGCAGCGTTACCGATAAGTTTGCATAAAGTTTGAAGTTGACTACCTACCGACACCGTTGAGATCGACATTGCGACTGCGGCGCTGCCGTACGACGGAAGGATTTTCGTATGACCGATTATGTTCTTACAGACAGGTTCTCCTCGAACCCTCCGCACAGCTCCACGGACGCAGAGGCGGCCGTGTCCGAGCCCGGTCTCTACAGGAATTTCGGGAAGACCTTGATGGACAAGGTGCTCGCCCTCCTGTTTGGCCTCCTTGCCCTGCCGATCGTGATGATCGCCTGCGGCCTCGTGGCGCTCGACGGCCATTCACCCTTCTACTCGCAGAAGCGCATCGGCCGGAACGGGCGGGTCTTCAAGATGTGGAAGATCCGCACCATGGTCACCGATGCGGACCGGAAGCTTGCCGAGTATCTCGAGTCCAACTCCGAGGCGCGCGAGGAGTGGACCCGCTTCCAGAAGCTGCGCAACGACCCTCGCATCACCCGCACCGGCCGTATCCTGCGCAAGACCTCGCTGGACGAACTGCCGCAGTTCTGGAACGTGCTCATCGGCGACATGAGCGTCGTGGGTCCCCGCCCGATGATGGTCGGCCAGGAAACGCTCTACCCGGGCAGCGGCTACTACGCGCTCAAGCCGGGCATCACCGGGCCTTGGCAGATCTCGGACCGCAACATGTCGAGCTTTGCCGACCGCGCCCGGTTCGACGACGCCTATCTTCGTGAAGCCTCGCTCAAAACCGATTTGCGCATGATTGCGCGCACCTTCGGTACAGTTGCTGGCGGCTCCGGCTGCTAAGTACTAAGCCGTGCTAACGAAAGGATTTCGCGCAGCGGCACAGGCATGAGTCAGCTGCTACAAGGCCGCAGTCACTTCGTGTAACAGAGTGACCGGTCCTGTACTGGGACGAACGGCCTGAAGGACAAGGAGCTGATGGCGGCAAAGAAACGACTTCTCGCTGTTGCTTCAAGCGGCGGCCATTGGGAACAACTCGTGCTGCTTTCGGATGCGTTTGAGGGTGGGGATGTCTGGTACGCATGCCCAGATCGCGGCCAAAGCGATCGCTATGGGGGCTTGCCCCAGTTCCAGGAAATCAGTGACTACAACCAGACACAGCCCCTTCTGATTCTCGCCGGTCTCGTAGAGACATTCCGACTGCTGCGTCGCATCCGGCCGGACATCGTCGTCTCGACGGGTGCCGCACCGGGCCTCCTCTGTCTTCTGTGGGGCAGGATCATGGGTGCGCGAACCATCTGGATCGACAGCATCGCAAACGCCGAGAGATTGTCGCTCAGTGGTCGACTGGCACTCCGCTTCGCACATCTGACAATTACCCAATGGCAACATCTCGCCGCTCAAAGCCGCGCTCGGTACTACGGGAGCGTCCTGTGATCTTCCTAACCCTCGGCACACAACTGCCCTTCGATCGCCTCGTGCGCGCACTGGACAAGGCCGCGAAATCACTCAGCGAGCCTGCTTTCGGACAAATCGGCCACAGCAAGTACAGACCTGAAGAGTTCGAGGCTACCGCCTTCCTATCGCCCTCAGATTTCGTGGCCCATCTCGAATCTGCGCGCGTTGTCGTTGGTCATGCGGGAATCGGGACCATCCTCTCGGGGATGAAAACAGGAAAGCCCCTGCTTCTCATGGCCCGCCGAGCAGATCTTGGGGAGCATCGGAATGACCATCAGCTCGCAACTGCGGAGCAGGTAAAGGGCACCCCGGGCATCTATATTGTCGAAGATGAACAGGATATTGCGCATCATCTGCGTAGTCCCAGACTTGTCGGGTTGGGAAGCAATGCCTCGCCAGCGCGGACCCGCCTGACGAACGCCCTCAGCGACGCAATATTCGGGTGTGAGCTTCCTCGGTCGCAGTGATCTCCTGAATCGATTTGTGCCGCGCCGGCCAAAGGCAGTGGCCTGTCCTCCTCAGGTGGTCTGGTTTGGGTCTTGGTGCATGGCGGGCCAAGGTACCAAGGTGGAGGCCGGCAGCACCCAACGACGAATGGGCGCGCGGCATTGCAGTGGACGCGCCTTGTCTCGATCACGACGCAGCGCCTCTGCAAGGAAGTGGATCTCGCCGTTCAGCAGCTTTTCGCGGAGGTTCGAGTTGAAGCTCTCGCAGTAGCCGTTCGCCCGAGGGCTGGCAGCCTCTATGAATGCTGTCTTCGCTCCCACGCCATTGATCCAGTCCCGAACGGCTTGGTGATGAACTCTGCGCCGTTGTTCGAGCGAACACGACCGAATTCGCAGGATGAACAGATCGGTCAATACGTCGATTACGCGGTCGAGCTCAGTTTTCGGCCCGTTCTGACCACTAGGCACTTCCGCGGGAACTGACGATGACATTCAGCACACGGAATTCCCTTCCGTCAGGAGGCCGGATCTTCTTCTTCCCCACCCGCCTGCGCTTAACCGAAAACCTTCTTATCAGCAAAGCCATCGTTTGCCCTTCTTGCGCGCGGAGAAGTCGCCGAGGAAAACGCTAACGGCTTCGCCCACGCTTGACTGGCACGGGCTCTTCAGGCGGGTGTTCCGGCAAAAACAATCTCCTGCCCGAGTCACACCTCCTCCTCTGTCAGCTCCACATAAAAAATAAGCCCCCGCTGGCTTCATCCAAGTTCTCCGCCCCAAGAAGAAATCGAGACCACCCAGACATTTCCATGAAACATGGACATGGTCGATGAGGATGCCCACCATACCCACCTTAGACGGCCAGGTTGGAACGGCCAATGCTGACCCAAGAAGATTGTGCCGACGCTTTAGGCTTAGCATGCGCCGAATCCATGGAGCTGCATTGAAATCACCAACCACGAAAAGCGGGACTCTCGGCGCTTCATGGAGGACCCTCGCGAGGATTCTGCCTTCTTGTGCGCTGTCGACCATGTACAAGGGCTTGACCATGTGGACGGCGATCAGCTCGAGGTTCTGTCTCCTTTATTCCCACGCGCGCCAACCTCTCAGGGCCCGAGGGGAAATCCTCCATCAGGCGCAGCTCTAAAGGCCGCTTGGAGAGAAGCAAGAGATCGCAAACTTCTACTGCGTCGCATGCTAGGCTCTGGACTCATAACCAGAAGATGACGGTAGCGGCGAGGGCGATGGCCGA